>JAFGDB010000017.1 GCA_016932355.1 Candidatus Iainarchaeum sp.
AATTTCTTGAAGCCAATGCTCTGCACAACAAGGCCGTTCTGCAAAAGGATGCAGGCAACCAGCCTTTTCTTAAGCATTGGAACCACCTTTCTGCCCCTTCACATAATCCGCAAAATTACTTAGAAGGTGCAGGCCGTTCTTGTGGCTCTTTTCAGGGTGGAACTGCACAGCAAAGATGTTGTCCTTTTGAACGGCTGCAGCAAAGTCCTGCCCGTAACTGCAGGTTGCAGAAACAATTTCCGGTTCGCCACTTATGAAATGGAAGCTGTGGACAAAGTAAAAGTTCAGGTCCTTGCCCAGGCCGGAAAAAAGCGGGCTTTCCAGCTTAATGCCAAGGCTGTTCCAGCCAATGTGCGGCAGCCTCAATTCCCTTGGAACAGAAAGCCTCCTGACATTTCCAGGGAGCCAGCCAAGGCCCTTGTGAAGGCCGCCCTCAGTGCTGTCCCTTGCAACCAGCTGCATTCCAAGGCAAATGCCCAAAAAGGGTTTCCTCCCCTGCACAACAGCCTTGGTAAGGGGCTTTACAAGGCCCCTTTCCTCCAGGTTCTTCATGCCATCAGCAAAAGCTCCAACACCGGGCAGGATAAGGGCGTCTGCCTCAAGCAGCCTGCCAATTTCACCTGTAACAAGGGCTTCATAGCCGAGGTAATGCAGCGCGTTGGCAACTGAATGGAGGTTGCCAAGCCCGTAATCAATTATTCCAAAAACAAGGGCCATAAAAACAATCAACAGAAAAGGGTTTTTAAAAGAGAGCAAAAACAGCAGTTGGTACGAAATTAGAAAAGAGGGTAATCTGCTTTTTAAATCTTTTTTCCAAACCATTAATAGGAAGGTTTAGGAATTGAAGGCAATGAGCGAAAGGAAAACAGTTAAATGCCCAATATGCAAGGCAGAGCTTGAGGTAATGAACCCAAAAATAAAGAATTTTTACTGCTGGAAGTGCGGGCACTACTTTGAAATCAAGTGAGGCAAGGCAAATGGGCTGTAAAATTCAAATATTGATTGACAACCCAGGGAGCTGGATGTGGGACTTTGCAGAAAGGCTTAAACAGGCCGTTTCAAAAAAAGCAAGCATTGCAATTCATTCAGATTCCGGGCAGGTGAGGAAAGGGGATTACCTGTTCCTGCTGAGCTGCAGCAGAATTTACCCAAAAGAGAAACTAAGGCTGAACAGGCACAATCTCGTAATTCACGCCTCTGCCCTCCCGGAAGGAAGGGGCTTTGCGCCGTTAAGCTGGCAGGTGCTTGAAGGCAAAAAAAGCATCCCAGTAACAATGTTTGAGGCAGCAGAGGAAGTAGACTCAGGCGAGATTTATTCCAAGGAAATGATTGAACTGGACGGCAGCGAGCTCATTGATGAGCTGCGGGAAAAGATTTACGGGAAAATTGAGTCAATGGTTTTAAGAGTGCTGGAACAGGGCCTGCCGCAGGGAAAAGAGCAAAAGGGCAAGCCAACATATTACAGGAGGCGAACCCCATTCGATTCAGAGCTTGACCCAGACAAAAGCATTGCAGAGCAATTCAACCTGCTCAGGATAGCAGACAACAAGCGCTACCCGGCATTTTTCAAATTCAGGGGCAAGGAATACGTTCTGCACATTTTCAAGAAGAGCATTGAAACAAAATAAAAAAACAGCAAAACACACTGCACATTTTCAAGAAGAGCATTGAAACAAAATAAAAAAAGCACAGCAGCTTTCAAAAACTAAATAAACCTTTTAATTATATTCCTGGCAAATCCAGCCTTCACCCCTGTCTTTGCCTCAATCGCTTTCAGAATTTCAATGTCCTCGGGCTGCAGGCCCCTGAATGCAATGAAAAGAACTGCATATACTGCAAGGAAGGCAGCCCCAAAAGCAAGCAGTAAAACCACCTTCAATGGAAACTGGAACAGGTCAATTGCGGGAATTGAACTCTTCAACGCAAAAAACAGCAGGATTGCAATAAAAGAGGCAAGCGTGGGCTTCCAGTAGGCCCTGCTGAAGGGGTGGATTTTAATCGCGGAATAAACCTCAAAAAACGCAAGCAGGCTCCAGAAAAAATAACTGGTGGTTGTTGCAAGCGCCGCACCAACAATGCCGAGCGAAGGAATCAAAAGCACGTTAAGGATTACATTCAGGACAGCTGCGGCAATTGTATTGTACAAGACAAGCCTTGTTTTTGCAATCGGCTGCAGCATGCTCCTGACAGTGTCCAGCGAATAAAAAACAAAAAAGCCAAGTGACAGGATTGCCAAGGCAGCCGCGCCCTCAGCGTAAACGGGACCAAACATTATTGAGAGAATTTCCCTTGCAAAAAGCACGGCAAACAGCGCGCAGGGCAAAGTCAGGCTGAAAATCCACCTTGTAACTGCCTTGTAGGCCTTGCCCAGGTCATCCATTTTCCTGGTTGCATAAAGGCCGGTTGCAACAGGCAAAAACAGGGAAAGGAAAGCAAAAGAGGGCATCTCCAGAAACCTTGCAGTCGGGGTTGCAACATTGTAGATTCCTGTATTGAAGGCAGTGTTGAGTATGCCAAGGCTTATTGTGTCAATATTGCCCATTATCAGCATGAAAAAGCCCACTGCAAACAGCGGCCAGCTGTACCCAAAAAGCTCGCGCCAGTTGT
This sequence comes from Candidatus Iainarchaeum sp., assembly GCA_016932355.1. GTDB lineage: Archaea > Iainarchaeota > Iainarchaeia > Iainarchaeales > JAFGDB01. The sequence continues at coordinate 2,608 of JAFGDB010000017.1, forward strand.
AAACAGCCTTTTCCCCTGGAGAAAAAACCCTGTAAACCTTCTTCTGTATGAAGAAAAAGGAAACAGCCAGGGCAAAAGCGCCTGCAAGCGCCAAAGCAAGCGAGGCGCCGGCAGCACCAAAGCCGAGGAAAACAAGCCAGAATGTCAGGGCAAGCTTTGCAAGGTTTTCAATTATGTGCCTGACCAAAACCTTGTACTCTATTTTCTTAAAAGCCTGGGTCAAAATCATGAAATTGGATGTTATAACCTGCAGTGGAATTGTCAAGGCCAAGAGCTGCAGAACAAGCGTAAGGCTTGGCTGCTGGAAAGCAAGCATTGCAACAGGCTCCGCAATCAAAAGCATGGCAGCCATTGCAACCAGCGAGGTTGCAAGCTGCATTTTAAGGCTGCCTAAAACAGCGCCCCTGACCTTTTCCTTTTCGCCCCTGCTCTCATAAACTGCAACAAAGTGCAGCACGCCCTGGTAAAGGCCGACAGCGCCAAAAACAGTTACAATTCCAACCACTGCAAGGCCCATGCTGAAAATTCCAAGCTCTTCAGGCCCCAAAAACCTTGCAAGAAGAACCCTGTAAAAGTAAGACAGCAACTTGCTGACAAAAAAGCCGATGAACACAAAGCCTGCGCCCCTTGCAATAACCTTCAGATCCTGCACAGCAAAACCCCCAAAACAAAAAAATTCAAAACCTGCATTTTTACCTCAACCTTTTTCATTTCACCATGTAAACAGTGCTGCATTCATCAGCGTAAACCTGCCCAAGCAGTTCCAGTGTGAGCATTTCATCAATTGCCTGCATGCCCCAGGGGTTCTTGTAGCAGGTTGCAGCAACATGGGTTATGCCAAGCGCGTTTAATTCAGCGTAAAGCTGGCTTGAATCCATTTCCGAAAAGGCTGCCTTGTAAGGGAAAGCAGCCCTGCCTGCAATGAACTCAACCTGCCTTGCCTTGTTTGGGTGGACTGCAACAACGCTGTTTTGGGGAAGCCCCTTGATAAATTCATAGAGCGGCAAGTGCCTTGAATTGTCCTGGGCAAAGTGCATTGAATAAAAGCAGGAAAAGGCAAGGCTGTAAAGCGCGGTCAGCAGGAAAAGGAAGAGAAGCAGCCTCCTCCAGTTAACATTCCTCAAGTGCACAAAGGCGTTTGAAACCGCAATTCCAAAAAGGGGAATTGCAGGAACCATGAGCCTGCTGTGGATAAACTTTGTGCCCCTTGCAGCAAGCAGCACAGCCATCAGGGCAAAGCACAAAAGCAGCACAATGCTGTGCCTTTCCCTTGAGGCAAGGCCCTTTGTAAGGCCGTAAAAAACCAGGATTAGGACAGGGCCTGTTACCACACTGAAAAGTAGGAAAGCTGCGCTTGGGGAAAAGGGCAGTGAAACAGAGCCGATTGACCTGCTTAGGAAAAACCAGAAGGACTCATTGAAGCCTGCAGGCAGCATGAGCAGGGATTCAGGGGAAAGGCCTGCAACTGCAGGCGATGAGGCTGCAATTTCAAGGTCCTGCTGGCTGGCAAAAAAGCCAGTGCCATTGGCAAAAGAGAAAGCAAACCACGGAATTATAAGCAATGCAGTCAGGGCAACAAACAGGGCAATGCCCTTAACCCTTTCCTGCTTCCCCTGGCCAGATGCATGCTTTCCCTTGAGCAATTCATACAGGAAAGCAAGGAAGAAGGCAGGGACAAGAATTGTAGCGCTGAGCTTGCTCAGCGCAGCAGCGGCAATTGCAAAAGGCATTGCATACAGGAAAATCCTTTCGCCAGTCTGGGCAAACCTCCAGTAGATGTAAAAGCAGAGCAGGACAAAAATTGATGCAAAGGTTTCAACGTAATTCACCGCGCCAAAAATCACAAGCAGGGGGTGCACTGCAACAAAAGCAAGCCCTGGAAGGTAGTTTTTTGGAAAAATCCTGCGCAGAAGCACGAATGCAAGAAAGAGCTGCAGGCCTGAAAATGCAAGGGGGAAAAGCTTTGCGCTTGCAAGCGTAAAGGGGACAGGGAGCGCCATGAACGGCAGGGCAGTTGCAATATAGTAAAGCGGGACATGCAGGGCAGGGTCATCCAAGGGCAGGGTGCCTGCCTCTACCAGCTGCCTTGTAATGCCCAAGTGGTAGAGGGAATCTGAAAGGGCTGCATCAGGCAGCACAAAAAGACAGAAAAGCCTGGCAGCTAAGCCAATTGCAAGTATGGCTGCAAACAGCTTCTGCTCAAGAGAAAGCGAATCCAGGTTAAAGCGCATTCTAATATTGTAATTCCAAAAAGGTATTTAAAGAAAAGCCGCTTTTATATGGTACGATTGTCAAAAAATAAGGGTTTTTAATTGAATAAAGGGCCTAAATTAGTTAAAGGTTCTTTTAAGGGATTGAATTGCATGCCTGCAGGAAAAAAACTCGTTGTACTTATACCTGCATTCAACGAGCAGGACACAATTGCACAAGTAATCAAGAAAATCCCAAGGAAAGTAACGGGAATTGCAAAAGTGCAGGTACTTGTCCTTGATGACGGAAGCACTGACGCAACAGTGAAAAGGGCAAAGGCAGCAGGCGCAGACAAGATAGTTTCGCACAACACAAACAAAGGCCTGGGAATTGCATTCAAGACAGGGCTGAATTCAGCCCTTGAAATGGGCGCAGACATCACAGTCAACATTGATGCAGACGGCCAGTTCAACCCGCTGGACATCCCAATGCTTATAGACCCAATACTGAAAAACAGGGCTGATGTTGTAACATGCAGCAGGTTCAAGCTCAAAAGCCTTGAACCCAGAATGCCGTTCATAAAAAAATTCGGAAACAGGCTCTTCACAAAAATAATCAACCTTTTCACAGGAAGCAAATTCACAGACACACAGTGCGGCTTCAGGGCATACAGCAGGGAAGCAGCCCTGAGGGCAAACCTCTTCGCAAGGTTTACTTACACCCAAGAAGTGCTGATTGACCTAATGCAGAAGGGCATGAGGATAGAGGAGGTTGCATGCAGGGTAAAGGGGCAGAGAGAGGGCCAAAGCAAAGTAGTAAAGCACTGGTACGGCTATGGCATAAGGGCAGCCATAATCGTGCTGAGAACGCTGAGGGATTACAGGCCGCTGCAGTTCTTTGGCTCAATAGGGTTGTTTCTGTTCCTTCTTGGCGGGATAAGCGCGTTCATCCTCTGGGCCAGGCTATTGCTCATCCACAAGATAAGCCCATACACCTGGGTTGTTTACGCAGACGTTGTACTGATTGTGCTCGGCTTTCTGATGATGGTGCTTGCATTAATAGCGGACATGCTTGACAGGCAGAGGAAAATACAGGAAGAAACACTCTACAGGCTGAGGAAAAGGGAAGCAGAAGGCGGTTGAATGCGCATCCTTTTTTTGAGCTCAACATTCATTGAAAGGAAAGAGGATGCAGACTTTATTTACGAGTTTGTAAAATCATTCAGGGACAAAGGCCACCATGTCCTGGTAATTGCCTCGCACAGCAAGGGCCTGCCAAAAGAGCAAACTGTTAACGGCATTAAAGTAAAGCGCTTCCAGTACCTCTGGCCTGACTCAGTGCAGGGCTTAACTCACAAGGCAGGCATTGCACAGAACCTGCAGAACTCTGCACTTGTGAAAGCGCAGATGGTCCCATACTCTTTCTTTGGAATGCTTGAGGCAAGAAAGGCAATCAAGGACTTTAAGCCTGACATTGTTGAGGCAATGTGGGCATTCCCCCAAGGGTTTATGGCAGCTTTCCTGAAAAAATTCATGCACTTTAAGCTGGGAGTGCACCTCTTTGGGGCAGAGGTCTACCTCGCCAAAAAATACAAGATGCCGTTCCTTGTAACATGGCCGTGCGAGAGCGCTGATGTGATAACAGCAAACAGCACTGCAACAAACAAGTTTGCAAAAGGCCTTGGCATAAAGAAGAAAATAAACACTGTTTTCTGCGGGGGCATCAACACAAAAAGGTTCAACCAAAGGAACAGCGGAAGCAGGGTCAGGAAAAAGCACAGGCTGGGCAAAGGCAAAGTGATTTTAGTAGTGGGCAGGCTTGTGGAGAGAAAGGGCCACGTGCATTTGATTAGGGCAATGCCGCATATTTTGAAGAAGATTCCAAACGCAAAGCTCGTGATTGTTGGTTCTGGTCCACTTGAAAAGGAAATCAAGGAAGAAGTGAAAAAGCTCGGCCTTGGCAAGAATGTTGTCATGGCCGGCAGGGTTGCAACTGAAGTGCTTCCAAACTATTACGCTGCATGCGATGTTTTCTGCCTGCCTGCAATCGTTGACAGCAGGGGAGAAACTGAGGGAGGCCAGGGACTTGTTGTAGGGGAGGCAATGGCCACTGGCAAGCCTGTTGTTGCAAGCGCTGTGGGCGGAATCACAGATGCAGTAAGGCACAACTGGAACGGCCTTCTTGCAGAGCAAAAGAACGAGAAGCAGCTTGCAGGCGCAATCTGCAAAGTGCTATCAGACAGGAAGTTAAGGGCAAAACTGGTAAAGAACGGGCTGCACTTTGTAAGAGAGGAAGCAAGCTATGCAAGCGGCGCAGACAAATTCCTGAAGCTGTTCAGAAAGGCTCTTTGAAGAAAACAAGCAGCAAAACTATTCAGGAAAGCGGTTTAGCCGCTGGAGGCAAACCCTGAAGCTGTTCAGGAAAGCTACCTGACAACATTCAGCGCAATGTTCAAATCCTTCTTTGAGAGCTCTTTCATGAGGAGAAGGGCTGCTGCGTAAACTGCAAGCAGGATGAGGTATTTTCCGATGAGGAGAAGCCCTTCCAGCGGCCAGCCCAGAGAGATTGCGTAAACCAGGAGGGAAGCGGCAAGGATTTTGGAAAAGCTCTTTAGGGGAACAAGTGCCTTGAACCTGAGCAGGACAAAGCCGGCTGAAAGGATTAGGCCTGCAAAGCTTGCAACCAGCGTGGAAAGGGCCGCACCCTCAATCAGGAGAACTGGAACAAGCACAAAATTTAGGACAGCTGAAACTGCCAAGGCAACAAACGCAATCAGGCTGGCGGTCTTAGGCCTGTCAGAAGCAGCAATGATTGTTGTAAGTATGATGAAAAATGTGTAGGCAGCAAAGGCAATGCTAAGGCTTGCAAGCGGGGAAGCAGCAGGCAAATAATCCAGGGAGTAAACAATTGTTACTAGCTCCTTTGGGGTTGAGGCAAACAGCAGGGCAAAGGGCAGAACAGCAAGAAGGGTGTAGCGTAAAGTGTTCCTGATGTAAAACCTTGTTTTCTCAATGTCCTTCCTGAAAGTGGTTGCGCTGACCAGCGGGAAAACAATGAATGCAATGGCTGAAATCACAAGCGGGAAAACCCTTGCAATTGTTGAGGCAGCAATGTAATAGCCTGCAAGCGTGCTGCTGCCCTGGCCTGTCAGGGCCTTAACTGCAAAGAGGTCAATTGAAACCAGCAAATCAGTGAGAATTGACATTGCAATGATTGGAACCAGGAAAGCAAAAAAGCGCTTATAGCTCAATTGGGATGGCTCTGCTCCTTTGCCCCTTGTGAGGAAAAAGCCAACGGCCATGCCAAAAAAGGAGGCAAGCACAAACCCGCCAATGGCACCATAAAGCCCGCTCAGTGAATATGCAAGGCCTGAAACCAGGGCCAGCTTTAAAAGGGCGTAAAATGCCCTTAGTTTTGCCTGCGTCACAAACCTCCTCAAGCCATTCAAACAGCCCATGAACACAGAGAACACAGGGTGCAGCAGGAAAAGGAATGAGGCAACCTGTATGTATGGGGCAAGGCTTAAATCAGCAAAGGCTGAAGCAATCAAATTACTGCCTGCAAAGTAAACAGCAAACATCGCAATGTTTAACGGAACCAGGAGCTTGAGCGCAACTAGCTTCACATCCTGCACTGAACCAGGCCTCTCGCTCACAAACTTGCTAACGCTCTGCTGCACTGCCTTTACAAGGACCATTTCAATTACAGAGACAAGGGAAATCACCACAGCGTATACCCCAAGCTGCTCCGCCCCCAGGAGAAATTTCCCGAGGATTATGTAAATAAGGTAGTTTGCAACCATGGAGAAGCCGTTCGCGCTCACAAGGAAAAACGTGCCGCGCTCAATTTTCTCGTTCATGAAACCACTTCTGCCCCAACTAAAATGCCAATCCAAAAACCACTTTCGCTCTCACTAAAATGCCAATCCAAAAATCAATTCAATTCTCTCTCAAAAGCCAATCCAAAAATCAATTTTTCCTGCAGATTACGATGAAGTAAGAGCCAAACCTTGACAGGGGTGTTTTGCTCAAAAGCCTTTCAACAGCCTTTGTGATTCCAGAAACTATTGGAATCCTGAAGGAGATTGCAGCAGGGCTTATTATCCTAATGCCGCTGAACGCATGCACTGAAAGCTGGTCTGGCAGAAGCCTCTTTATTCTTCCAGGGGAATCATACCTTATGAAAACCTTTTTGGGAACAAAGAAATTCATGAGCTTTTTAATGCTCTGGCTGTTGTAGAATTCCAAAACAACAAAGCCCTTCCCCTTTGCCACGCGGGCTGCTTCGCTCAGGGCAGGGCCAATGTCCTCAATATGAGCAAGAACCTTGAAAGAGTAAACCACGTCAAAGCTTTCATCCCTGAAAGGCAGTTTTGCTGCATCAGCCCTTGCAACTGCAAAGCCTTTCTCCCTTGCCTTTGAAAGCATCTTTTGCGAGATGTCAATTCCAACAGCGTTTTTTTCAAGGCCAGCAATCTGCCTCATTATCAGGCCAGTGCCGCACCCAATCTCCAAAACCTGCTTGCCCTTTACAAGCGGCTTTATTGTTGCTGCCTCCATCTCATTTATGAAGCCAAAGTAGCCGTGCAGCCTCTCCCAGTCGTAATTCCTGCTGAAATCATCGTAGTAATCCTGGCTCTTCATCTCAGCAACCCCTTTGCAGGTGCCCAGGCATAATAACAACCAGGGATATTCATTCCAGCAACCCCATCCATACAACAGCAACCCTGGCTCTTCATCTCAGCAGCCTCTTGCATATTTCCAGAAACTCTTTAGAGGAAAAGTTAATATCAAACTTCTGCTCTGCTGTTTTCCTTGCATTCCTGCCCATTTTCTCCCTGAGCTTGGCGTCTGTGGCAAGCTTCTTTATTGCATCACCCAGCTCCTTGTCTGTTTCAACCAAAAAACCATTCTTCCCGTTTTCAATAATGCTGCTTAGCACGCTGACATTTCCGCCAACTACTGGCTTGCCATATGCCATCGCCTCTACTGCCGCCATTGAAACCCCGAGAACTGAACCGCTTGCCCTGAAGGGCAAGGCAACGAAATCGCATTCTATAAGCAGCTGCCAGTACTTCGGGCTGTCAATGTAAACCATGATATCCTTTCTCTTCTTGGCTTCCTTCAGAAGCATTTTCTGCATTTTCCCCCCTTCATAATCAATGCCGTCAAAAACAAGCCCAGCATTCTCCAAATTCAGTTCCTTGAATGCGCCAACCAGGCGGTCAGGGCCCTTTACAAAATGGTAGTGCCCGAAAAAGCCAATCTTAATTATTGAAGATTTTTTTGCTTTTGGAAGCGCAGGAATCTTGAAGCCAGGGAGCAGCATTTCTGCCTTTTTTCCGCAGGCCTGGAAAAAGTATTTGGTGAGGTGCCTGTTTGTGCAAATTACTTTGTCAACAAAGGCTGTGCCTGCGCCAAGCAATGCAGGCGGAATCTCGCTGTTGAATTCAGTAAGCTGGTGCAGCACGAAGGGAATGCCGAGAAGCGCAAGCCTCATTGAAAGAAGCGCAGGCAGCAATGCAAGGGATGATGAAAGCCCAGAGCCAAAAACAACAACGTCAGGGTTCAGTTTTCTTGCTTCAAGCGCAGCATTCAATACAAAGGGCTGCCCAACCCTTATTGTTTTAATTCCTGTTTTCTTCTTCCTGTCCTTTTCCTCCAGGTTGCCCAAAGCAATTACTGTCAAATCTGTTTTCTTGCTCAGTTCAGTGCAAAGCCTGTAAGCATACTGCAGTGTCCCGCTCACCCTGGGCAGCGGGGGAAAATTCTTCGTAATGTAAACCAGCCTGATTTTGGAAACAGCCATGTCAACCAGCAAATCATCTTCCAATTCATTTAATTCCAGATAAAATATTCCCTTTATGAAAGCCAGGGATTTACCTTCCAGCCTCAAAATAAATTATTTTTCATTTTTTTGCCATTACCAAAAGTTATCTTCCAATTCCAAAGTAAAGAATTTCCTTTTTGATTATGCCGTCTTTATCCAGAACATTCCTTGCGTCAATCACTGCCCTGACCTTGTTCCTCTTGAGGAAGGCAGGAGTCAGCCTCTTGATGAACTGGGAATGGTGGGTTGCAACAACAACGCAGTCCGCATTCTTCACGGCCTTTGCAAAAGACTTTGCATTGCTCATCTTAAGCAGGAAAGGGTCGTGGGAAACTGGGTTTACGCCGCGCCTCCTCAAAAGCTCAATTACCTTTATTGCAGGGCTTTCCCTGGAATCATCAACATCAGGCTTGTAGGACAGGCCAAGCACTACAACCTTTGCTTTCTTTGGCTTGATGCCGGCTGACCTCAGGCTCTTCATTATAAGGGAAACCACATGCTTTGGCATGGAATTGTTTATCTCCCTTGCAAGCTGAAGGAACCTGTGGGTGAAGCCAGACTCCTGGGCCCTTGCAATCAGGTAATAAGGGTCCTGTGAAATGCAGTGGCCTCCCACGCCAGGCCCTGGCCAGAATGGCATGAAGCCAAACGGCTTTGAGGAAGCGCCCTTCAGCACCTCGCTTAAGTCAATGCCCATCATCTCAAAGCTCTTTGCAAGCTCGTTCACAAACGCAATGTTAATGTCCCTGAAAGTGTTTTCAACAACCTTCACTGCCTCGGCCTCCTCAAGGTTTGCCAGGCAGATTACCTTTGCATTGAGAATTTTTTTGTAGAAAGCAAGGCCCCTTGCCTTGCCCTTTGGTGTCAGGGCAGCAAAAACCCTCGGGATGTTCTTAAGCTGCCATTTCCTGTTGCCTGGGTCAATCCTCTCAGGGCAGTGCGCAAGGAAAAAGTCCTTCCCCGCCTCAAGCTTTTTGCCCTCAATGATTGGCTTTACCACATGCCTCACTGTTCCAGGGTAAACGGTTGACTCAATCACCAAAAGCGGCTTTTTCCCTGCAGGAAAATGCTTTGCGATTGACATGCATGCAGCCTTCAATGGCCTGAGGTCTGGCTTGCTTCCCTTTGCAGGGGTTGGAACGCACACAACAATGATGTCAGAATCCTGCAGTGCATCCTTTGCGCTGGCGCTTGCCGAAATCTTCCTGCGGAGCTTTTTCACCTTGCGCTCAAGCTCTTTGTCCTTTATCGGGCTCTTTCCCCTTGCAATTAAAGCAACCTTTTTCCTGTCTGAATCAAGGCCCTTTACCCTGAAGCCCTTTTCAGCGCAGAGCAGGGCAAGCGGCAGGCCAACATAGCCCAATCCAACAACGCAGACAACCTTTTTAGCCATTTAAAAAACCGGAAACCTGTTTCAATTAAAAAAAGAGCACGGGAGTTTTTAAAGCAATTACTATGCGAAAATTGTCCTATTTCCGCTGCTTAAAGAATTACACAACAGCAAAATGTGAAAATAACCCGATTACGCCTGTCAAATCAAATTAGCCAATAGTCGAAACAAGGGCAAAGTTTAAATTCCCTCAAGTCTATTAATGTGTTTGGCAGGATTTGATTGATATGATGTTATGAAAACCCCAAAATAGTGGAATGAACATAACACTATGGAGGTGGTTTTAACATGACATTCTACGCCGGACTTGGTGTCCATAAAGAGTTTATCTATGCTCAGGTTTTGGATGAGCAAGGTACAAGCAAGATAGAGAGGAAGTTCATGAACACGCCGCAGGCTCTGGATTATTTTCTGGAACATGTTGATGATGCAACAGAGTTTATTTTAGAGGCTTGTGGAATGTACGAGCCAGTCTATGACAGGATAGAGGAACAGGGGTTTAGCGTTAAAGTTGCACACCCCTTGAAGACAAGAGCTATTGCGAGTGCAAGAATCAAAACAGATGCCATTGATGCAAAAGTCTTGGCCAACCTGCTGAGAACAGACTTGGTGGCTGAATCCCATGTTCCAAGCAAAGAGGTCAGGGAACTCAGGTCTCTTGTCAGGCGAAGAGCAAGCCTTGTCAGGCAAAGAAGCCACCTGAAACATCAGGCGCACTCCATTCTGCTGAAAAACGGAATAAACGCGCCTATGACGGATATTTTTGGCAAGCTTGGTAAAAAGTTCCTGCAGCAGGTAGAACTGCCATATGCTGAACGACTTGCATTAGACAACCTACTGGCTATAACTGAAAGCTTTGATAAAAGAGTAAGCCTATCAGACACCGCGATAAATGGAACTGTAGAAGCAAACAAGGAAATCAAATGCCTGACAACCATACCAGGGGTTGGAAACTTCTCAGCACTGTTATCTTACGCAGATATCGATGACATCAGAAGATTCTCATCAGCAAAACACTTGTGCAGCTACGCTGGCCTTGTCCCAAGCGTTTACCAGTCAGGGAACACCACGAGAAGAGGCAGCATCACAAAAACAGGTTCCAGACTATTGAGATGGGTCTTGGTCCAAAACGCACACAAACCAGTAAAAAGCGACCCACTACTATCCAAATACTTCAAACACCTGCAGAAAAAGAGGGGAACAAACAAAGCCATAGTAGCAGTAGCAAGAAAAATCTTAACATACATGCACATTATGCTTACTGAGGGCATAGAGTATCAAGCACTCCATGTTAACCGTAAGAAACGACAACACCCGAGTTGCCATTAGGCCTCTCAAACAAAAAGCCCTTTTGACAAAAGTGCCTGAGAAGGCTGCACGCATACTTTAAGCTTATGCCCTTAGTTTTTAGGTTGAAAAAGCACCAAATAGATGACGGCTCAATAACTTACCGCCCTTATGTGGAGGTAACTTTATCACATGCAGGCAAAAGCAAGGAAGTAACTGCAGTATTAGACACAGGCTCTGATTTGGTTTACATACCACATGCCATTGCTGAATACTTTGGTCTGCCGTTATCCAAAAAGAAGTTTGAATGCAAAACAGTGGAAGGCAGCACATTTGAATACAAAACATCTGAAATGCATATTGAAATAAGCAAAGGGCATGAAAGGTATAATGGCCCTTTTGTAGTGACCGTTCCCTTAAGAGAAGATGAATATGATGAGGTTATCTTAGAAGTGCAATTCCTTTCAAAATTCAAAGTTACTTTTGACTACAGCAATGAGCGTTTGGTATTAAAGAAGTCAGGAAGAAGAACTGATTTAACAAAGATGAGATTAGATAAGCCCAAAAACTGTTGTCCTACTTGGGTTGCTTCAAGAACTATACAATCACTGTATGTAAAAAGAAAACATTATTTTTTGAAGAATTTCCTATACCACTCGATTGTTTCTTTCATTGCAGGGTCAAACTCTGTTTTTGCCTTCCATCCAAGGATTTTTTCCGCTTTCTCTGTTGAAAGGTACTGTTCCTTGGTTTCAAGCTTTGCCTCTCCTAAGATGGTTGGCTTCTTCTTTGAACCCATTAAATCAATTATTTTGTCCACTATCTGCAGGACGCTGAGCTTTATGCCACTACTGAAATTGAATGCTTGTCCATGCAATTTCTTAGACTCAAGGTTTTCAGCAAGCACAATATAAGCGTCTGCTGCATCCTTTACATAAAAATACTCTCTAAGCAGAGTGCCATCGCTTCTAATTATTATGTCCTCATCCAACAGGATTGACCTAATCGTCCCTGGCACGATTCTGTTGAAGTTCAGGTCTCCTGGGCCAAACACGTTTCCAAATCTGGAGATTGCAACAGGAAGATTGTATGTCTTGAAATAGGTCTGCGCTATGAGGTCGCAGCAGCTTTTACTGACATCATAGGGCAGCTCGCCACACAAAGGCATCTCTTCATTGTAAGGAAGCGTTTTCAACGGTCCGTAGGCTTTGTCGCTTGAAGCAAGAACAATCCTCTTTATCTTATCACTTTCATAGCTGATTATCCTGCAGGCTTCAAGCAGATTCCAGGTACCCATAATATTTGATTCAAATGTTTTAACTGGAATGACTTTTGAAATCTGAACAATTGGCTGCGCTCCCAAATGAAAAACAGTGTCAATCTCATATTCTGCCAATGCCCTCATCATTGTCTGCAAATCCTCTAGTTCGCCTCTTATCACATCAATTTTTTCGGTTGCCTTGCTTGTTTCAAGCAACGAGTTGTGCTCGTGGTCTCTCTTCAAAATTGCTAAATTGTTGCATTTGCCCATTAACTGCATTGTAAGCTGTGAACCGATTATGCCTGTTGCGCCAGTAATTAAAACGTTTTTATCAAACCAGAAACTCTTTTTGTAGTCAGACATAAAAAAAACATTCCTCTGGAATTTAGTCTTTCCAGACCTGCCAGGGCCTGCAGTCCCTCCACAAGTTATTCAACTCGAGGTAATCCCTATAGGTATCCATTGAAGCAAAGAAGCCGTTATGCTTAAAAACCGCAAGCTTGCCGTCTGCTGCCAGTTTTTTTAATGCATCAAAATCCATTTCGTCGTCTTTAACGTATTTGAAAACCTCCTTCTCAAGAACCATGAAACCAGTGTTAACCCACTTATCAAGCAATGGTTTCTCACTAAAACCCAGTGCAATATTGTTCTTTTCATCCACCACACCGTATTGTATTCTGGGCCTTGTAATAGTGATAGTTGCAATCACGCCCTGCTCATCCCTCATCTTACTGTGGAAATCTACGACCTTGTTGATATCAACATCTGAAAGGCCATCGCCATAGGTTGCCAGAAAAGGAAACGATTGAATGTCAGCTTTAACTATGTTAAGCCTTTTCCCGATTTTACTTTCTTTGCCAGTGTCCTTTAAAACGACATCCCAGTCCTCTGGGGATTTTGGAGAAACAGGGTGTGAAAGATTTACCTCAAAAGAGCGATGCAGCCAAGGGTATTTTATGAAATATTCTTTAATCATTTCTCCCTTGTATCCAAGCGCTAGAATGAATCTGTTGTGGTCGTGATGGCTGTATATTTTCATTATATGCCAAAGCATTGGCTTGTCACCGATTGGCACAAGAGGCTTTGGAATGACCTCTGTTTTTTCCACTAGCCTTGTTCCCCTGCCAC
>JAFGDB010000003.1 GCA_016932355.1 Candidatus Iainarchaeum sp.
CAAAGGCTGGAATTACCCTGCAATTCAGCCCCAAACAGCAAAAAAATCAAGGCAGCAATTAACCTGCAATTTAATTCCCATGCAGCAAAAACACCAAGGCTGCCATCAACCCAATTCAAGCCCTATGCAACAAAGACATCAAGGCTGTCCCAGTCTGTTGTTGAAGTAGATTCATTCATTTCAAAGGTTACTGCATCAATGCTCAACTGGTTGTATGCCTGCCTGTCAGCAATTGACTCAATTAGCTGGTGGTCTGCATTGTAAAGGTAATAGCTCACAAGGTTTGCTGGTTTGCTGTACTTTATCCTGAAGCCATACCATGTGTTGTTCTCAGGCAGGTGCTCAAAGGGCCTGAGCTTTGGCCCGCGCGCATTGTCCCTCCTGAGGCACTCTATTTCCCTTCCATGGATGTTTACCTCAGCAACAACCACATTCTGGCTTCTCAGCTGGAAGGCTGCATCAAGCCTGTCAGTCATCTCGCTTGTCCTCACAAACACAAAGGCATCAACCTCATCGCCAACAACCTCAGTGTAAACCCTGCTGAAGCCGTTGCCGTTTCCCTCAAAGCGCATTCCTGCGCTGCCCTCATGCGCTGCATCTCCAGCTATCGCAATTCCGCCTCCGTGAACGCTTTCCACAACCCATTCAGTGCTGTTTGCCAAATCCATGCCCTCAAACCCTTCAAAAAGGTACTGGGTTCCAACCCTTGGGGCATCATTGAAAACCAGGAAGAAGGCAAAGCCTGTAATTCCAGGGTTTAACAAAACAGTTAGGGCAATGGCAGCAGCCAGCACTGCCCCAGCAAGCAAAAACTTCCTGTCCATCTTTAAAATTTAGCCGGAATCTTTTTTTATTGGTTTGCCTTTTCCAAAAACAAAACAATTAAATTCTTCAAAGGAATCTATTTACATATGGCAGGGAAAAGAAGAAGCACAAGGGGCAGTGAAGGCTTTAGAAGAAGGGTTATTGCTATTGGCACTGGCAACATTCACAGCAGGAACCCCAGGATTGAAGAAGAGCCATTTAGCAAAAGAGCGGCAAAGCTTGTAAACACCATTTTGGCCGCCACCCCAAAACAACATGCCCTGAAGCAAAGCGCAATGCAAACATTAATGGAACTGGCAGGCAATGCAGAAAGGGAAATTGAATTTTCCAGGGAAAGAATTGGGGAAAGGGCTGCCAAATCAGGAATTGGAGCAGAAGACAGGAAAGAACTCCAGGAATTGGATGCAAACCAGGCAAAAATTGACTTAATGAAGGCAATAGCTGCCGGCTCAAACCCAACAGACACAAATGTTAAAATACTGGTTAAAAGAGTTAATGAGCTGGAAAAGAAAAGGCCTGTTTAAGGCCCTGCCCTAGCCATAGAGCTTGTAGAACACCAGCCCGCTCAACGGCTTCGGGTAAAAGAAAGTGCTCTTCTGGGGCATTACCTGCCCCTGAATTGAAACCTGTTCAAACTGGGAAATGCTTGTCGGCTGCACAAAGAACGCTGCCTCAAGCTCCCCTGCTTTCACCCTTTGAACAAGCCTTTCCCTGCTTTTCTCAAATGCAATGTTGTCAAGCCCTGTTCCAAGCGCCTTCTGGAAAACCAGGGAATCAAGGGCAAAGGTTGGCAGTTCCCTCAAAACAGCCGGCTTTTCCTGCAGCAGCGCAGCTGCCTCTGGCTTTGGCCTGAGAATGCGGAATTTTCCCTGAAAGAGAAGCCCGAAGGCTGTTTTCCCTGCAATTCCAACAGCTTTGAGCATTTCCTGCTCTGAAACCTCTTCAATCCTGAACAATTCCGAAAGCCTTTCAATGAAATTAGGGCATGCCTTTATTATTCCCCTGTGGGTTGGCAGAATTTTCAGGCCAGGGCTCTTTGTGCTCAGCGCATAAACCATCTTGTACTTTGATTCAGGGGTTTTCTCTTTCTCTGAAAAATTCATAGCTGTTTCATATCTGTGGTGCCCGTCAGCAATAAACATCCTTGAACAGCGCATGCTCTCCTGCAACTGCTTTACAGCGCTTTCCTCTTTTAGCGCCCAGAGCCTGTGCCTCCTTTTCCCCTCGTCCACAAAGTCAATTTCAGGGCTTTCCTGCGCTGCGCTTTCAAGCACTTTGCTTGCCTCCCATCCCCTCTCCTCAAAAAGCAGCCATATTGGTTCAAGGTCGCACTTTGTTGCCTCAAGCAGGTTTAGCCTGTCTGCCTTTGGCTTTGGAAGGGTTTTCTCATGCGGCAGCACATTTCCATTTTCAAACTTTTCAAGCCTGAGCAAGCAGAAAAACCCAGTCCTTGAAATCTTCTGGCCTTCAAGCTCGTAATCCTCCCTGTAAACGTAGAAAGCAGGCTTTTCCTCCCTTTCAAAGATTCCGGCTTCAAGCCATTCCCCTATAAGGGCTGCTGCCTTTTCATAGTTGCGCTCTGCAGTGTTTTTCTCGCTGCCCTGGTTCCCCAGCGAAAGCCTTGCAAAATTGTATTGGCTTTTGGCAAGCAAGCTCTGCCTCTCCTCCTCTGAAC
>JAFGDB010000018.1 GCA_016932355.1 Candidatus Iainarchaeum sp.
AGCCGGCGTCATCCAAAAGCTGGTTCAGGGCAGAGCTGTCAAGAACGCCAGAGGCCTCGCTCTCAACAACGCACAGGCCCTGCTTTGTGTGGAATTCGGGTTCGCCAGCAGCAGGCGCAACAGGCTTTGCTTTCTGCACCGCGCTCCCAAAGAAAAAAAACCTGGCTGCAAGCACAAAGGCAACTGCAAAGGCAAGTATCAAAGCAGGGAGCATGAGCAGTGAAAAAATGTTGAAGGTGCTTCTTACAGCAAACTGCCTTGTAATCACCGCGGTCTTGCCGCCGTAGGCTGCCTCAACAACAAGCGTGTAGTTTCCTGGGGGAAGCATTGGCCCTTTCCTTTCAAAAGACCTCACGCCTGCAAGAACCGCCTCGCCTGAGCTTTCCCACAGAACATTGTTGTCCTGCAGTATTTTTTCCTGAATTGAGATTGGCTTGTCAGGGCTGGTGTTTGACTCAATGATGTAGGAGAAGCCCACAAGCTGCTGCTCAAGGCTTTCGGAAACATCAAGTGAAGAAAATTCAAGTATTGTTGGCATTGGAACTGTTGCCTTCATCGGCTTGCTTGCAACAACTGTTGAGTCATTGCACTGCATTTCAATGAAAAAAGAGTGCAGCCCTGAAACTTCGTCAGGCACGAGAAGGCTTGCTGTTGAAGCCTTTGTTTCAGACTCGTTTAGGAAAATGCTTTCCCTGCCTGAAACAATTTTTTCAGCCTCTGCCCCAATCCAGTACTCTATTTGCGCAGCGCAGGCAGGCCCAACCCTGTTTCCAACTGAAAAGGAGAATTCAAGTAGTGAACCAGAATCAACCTTTGTTGCAATGTCATCTATCCTGAGCTCTGTAACGTTTTCCTCCGCAAAAGCAGGGGAGGCAAGCGAAATTAAGAGCAGCAAAGCCAGAAAAGCAAGCCTTTTCATTTCTAAAACCTGAATAAATGTGCTAACATATAGGTTTTATATTATATAAGATTTTCCAAAGCAGGGCAATGGCGGCAGAGGAAAACCAGGGCTTTCATACCCCCAAGGGGCCTCCCAGAGCAGGGCGTTTTCAGCGCTTTCTCCAGAAGGACAGGAAGAAGACCAATGCAGCGCCAAGGACAGCGGCAACTGCCACAACCTCCGCAGGCATGGAATAGGATGCAAGCGATGCAGCGCCTGCCGGCAGCTGCCCTGAATATCCTGTTGCATAAAGTTCAGCCATTTCAGCTTCTGAAAGCTGCCCAAACTTTGAAAGGATTATTGCATCCTTGTTCATGTAAAGCAGTATAAGGAATAGAATGGTTACTGCAATGATTGCAATTGTAGCCCAGGCAATCTTCTCCTTTCTGCTTTTTCCTGAACTCTCACTTTCATATTCGCGCAGCTTGTACCAGAGCAGCATTGCCGTAATTAGCAAGAGAAGTATGAGCAAAGGCAAAATTTCAAAGAAAGCAAATACGGCGTAAGGCGGGAAAGCAGGGAACTCTATTGCAGGGGCAAGCCCTGCTGCAATCTCAATTCTGAAATTCTCAGCGTCCTGCTTTGTCAAGTCTTCATAGGTGCTGTAAACCACAAGCCTGTAATCGCCAGGGCCAAGGCCATAGACCTCTTCGGAAAACCTCTCAAAAACAGAGACAATTGCTGTCTGCTTCTTCTCCCACACAATTGTGTCGCCCTTGTAAATCTTTTCCTCAACAAGTATGGGGAGAGCATCATCCCTGTTTGAAGAAAGGTCAATTTCAAAGCTCACTGGCTTTTGCTCTTTGCCTGGAACAAGAGAATGCAGGTTAAGGTCTATCTCTGTGGGCGCGCCAACCATTACCTCAATTTCAGCATGCCTTGTAATTGATTCCTGGCCGGCCCTGGCCAGTGTAATGTAAAAATCATATGCTCCAAGCATCTCATCAAGCAGGAGAAGGTTTTCGCTTGTGAGCCTTTCCTGACCCTTCAAAAGGTATAGGGTCTGGCTTCCGCTCACAAGCTTTACGCCATTCCTTTCAAGCCAGTACCTTATGTAGGCATTGCCGTTGGAATTTGTGCCGTTCTGCACAAGGTAGGTGAAGTCAAGCCTGTCGCCTGCCTCAACAGGGTCATCAACCCTTACAATGCTTATGTCAAAAATTCCCTCAGGCTCTGGCGGCTCTGGCTCGGGCGTTGAAGGGGCAGAAGGGCTGCTAGTTGTGGGAACCCTGCCGCCTGTCTCCTCTTCCCCACCAGTTGTTGGCGCGGTATAGGCTGCAGAGGAAATAAGGCTGTTGTTGTCTGCATAGTCCCTTGCCTTAACATAGTATGTGTGGTCTGCAGAGCTGCTGCCTGAGAAAGTGTAGTTCAAGTCAGTGGTGGGAATCCATGAGCCTGAATCCTCCCTTACATAATAGGTTTCAATTCCAGTAAAGCTGTCAGAGGCAGTCCATGAAGCAAAAACATCACTGCCTGAACCCGAGGCAGTAAAGGCCAGAATTGAGGGGGCAGTGGCATCATAGTGGACAAGAATGCTTTGCTGCTTTGCGCCCTGCCCTGTGTTGTTGTCAGCGTCAACGCTCAGGTTTGTGTCAGCATCTGCAGTCATTCCTGTTTCTGTGTAGCTGCAGTGGAAATGCCCGTTGAATTCAGTGCAATGCGCAAGGTAGTTGAAATCAGGGCTGCTTACGCCGTTCAGGTCAACGCTTATGCTCGCAACATTGACATCATCTGATGTATTCCTGTTTACGTCAAAAACAATTGCGGGGCTGCTGTTGATGTTTGCATCAGCAGCAGGCAGGCTGATTGTGATTTCCACAACATCAACGTAACTGCCGGTAATTGCCGTTCCAGCAGTAACATTGTTTGCGTCATCAATGCAGAAGGGCGTTACATAATATGTGCCCTTTGTTGAGATGTAGGTGTTTATGTCTGTTGAAATTATTGCATAGGCCCCTGAAACAGTGTAAGAAACGCCGTTCAGGTCAGCTGAGTTCGCGCCGGTTATGGCAGCATGGACAATGTTAAGGTCTGATATGCCGTTTGGGTCAGTGCACTTAAAGCCAAGGGCAATTGAGCCAGAGCCTGCCCAGTTTGCTGGCGAAACATTGCCGTCAGAAACAGCAGGCGCGGTATTTAAAACCTCTGCTGTTACGGTGACATCTGCAAGCGCGCTTTGCGCAAGGCAAAGCAGGAAAAGCAAAAGAAAAGCTGAAATTGCCCCTGGCCTTGCCATTTCAGGTATTTTTAAATGCAAGAAACTCCCCATCACTACTTTTTACGTTTTTATATTAATTAAATTTATCCTTTAATAATTAAACGCAAAAAGCAGCTAGAGCCTTCCTGATTTCAGCTGTTCCTTCAGGTTCCTTATGTACATGAATGCGAAAACAAGTGCAACCGCAGCAACCAGAACAGCCATGATTGCAATAAAAATCTCACCTGAAACCCCAAGAATAAAGAAGCCTGTCTGGCCCGCTTCCAGCTGGCTTTGCTGTTGGGCGCTTGCAGGCTCTCCAGCTTTGTCCTCAGGGCATTTCCCCTGCTCATCAGCTGCCAGGCCGTTCTGGCAAAGCCTTGGGCATGCCTCATCCTGCCTTACAACATAGCCGCCAGGGCAGTCCTTCCTCACCATCCAAAAAGGGACCTCTGTAAAACCAGGGTCTGACTCATCGCCAACAACAGCATTTATTTTTGCTGTCACTGTTGTAACAATGCTTGTCCCAGTTCCGCCAAGGTTGAGCCTTTTGGCAGTAATCAAAACAGTGTACTTGCCAAAATCAACCTTTGGGGTAAGGGTTATAAGAACAGGCAGGGAGCCGCCGTCATTAAGGGGAAACCTCATGGGTGAGGCATTGCCGTCAAAAACCTCGCTAAAAACAAGCCTGTCATTCTCAAGCTTTAAGTCAATTTCATAGGTTGCTGGCTCGCAGTATGCGCCGTCAGCACTGATATTGAAAAGCTTTGTTGTGAAAAAATAGGAATTGCCCTTTGACATTTTCACGTTTTCCCAGTCATTGCTCTGGGTTATGGTAACGCATGCTTTGGAAAATGCAGGCAGTGCAAAAAGCAGAACAAGTGCAATTATGGCTGCATAGGTAAGCCAGCGCATTAAATTCCCCTACTAAATTCTGCTGCGAAAAGTTATTAAAGCGTTTCCCATGAAATTCGGCGCCAAACTGGGTTCTGGGCATTACCTGAGCCAAAACAGCTGCTTTTTGGGAAATTAAAAAAATGAAAAAAACAGCCCTTTTAGTAAGCTGGAAAAAAATAAAAAATCCAGCCATTTTGGGAAAAACCCTGAAAAATGAAAAACAGCCTTGCCCCTAACCCTGGGAAAAAACCCGGCCTTTCCGCTAGGCCTGGAAAAATAAAAGAAAAGGAAATTCAGCCCTTTTAAGAGGCTGAAGACCCGTAAACTATTGTTCCAGTATAGCTTCCTGCAGGCTGCAGGTTTGGAACATCAAGGTAGTAGAACAGCCTTATAGGAGAGCTTGTAGCATAGGTTCCCCTGTTCCAGTCAGCCATAATTGTAGTGTCAGGCCCC
>JAFGDB010000019.1 GCA_016932355.1 Candidatus Iainarchaeum sp.
GGTTTTCCCATTGTACGAGATTGAGAACGGCGTCCTGGGCTTCACGCAGAAGGTTGAGAAGGCAAGTGCAAAGCCTGTCAAGGAATATCTTGAAACGCAGGGGCGCTTTAAGCACCTGTCAGAGCAGGAAGTGCAGAAAATCCAGGAATACGTTGACGCAAGATACGACTTCTTAATCGGAATAGAGGGCAAAAAGGCCTTTGACGTGCTCTACTAAAACCTGTCCCTGTGCATTACCTCTTCCAAATGCCTTTTTGGCACGTGCAGTTGGCCTTTCTCAGTCCAGTAGAACATGTCCTTGCCCCTTGGCTTGCCTGCCACAGGCTTTTCCTTTGGATAGCCGAGCGCAATTACAAGCGGCATGGCATAGCTGTTTGGCACGCCAAGAATGCCCTTTATCCTTTCCCTTTCAATTGCCCCCATAATGCAGCTTCCTATGCCCTGTTCCAAAGCAGTTAAAACAATGGCCTCTGCTGCTATTCCAGCATTTATGGGCGTGTATTCCTGGCTTGACTTTTCCTTTTCCGCAAGGATTGCAATAAATGCCTTTGGCTCCTCGCCCTTAACGCGGCCTTTCTCCCTTACAATGCCGCCAAACCTTACAGCCTCGTTAACCCTTGCAACCTGCTCCCTGCCATTAACTGCAAGGAATTCAAGCTCCTGCACGTTCCTCGCGCTTGGGCTAAGCCTCGCTGCATTAACGCACTTTTTAAGTGAGGAAAACGGAACAGGCTTGTCCTGGAAAACCCTTATGGTGCGCCTCTTCAAAATAAGCTTGTAAGTGCCCATATGATACTCTTTTATTCAGAAAAATTAATAAATTGGTGAATTAATATATTTTTGGTGGTTAGGTGCCTGTCTTTGGAAAGGGAAGAAAAAACCGTGAAAGGCCAAAATTTCTGAACAAAACTGTTATTGCCAAAAGCAAGTCAGGCCGACTTTTTAGCTCACAGGTCTATGAAGGGTTTACTTCCAATTCTTTTAAAACCGTAAAAATAATGTTCCCTCTTGTTTTTTGGCCGTTGGGCCTAAAATCTAAAACAGATTTTCTCAAAGATCGTTTTGCTGAAAAAGGAAAGCCCCTTGTTGTTCTGGACTGGGGTTGTGGTAAGGGAAGTGCTGTAAGTGGCCTTGCAAGAAACTATGGTAGAAAAGTCAAAGCATATGGGTTTTCTAGGACAAGTTATGGGAACTGGTCCAAAATAAAGAATGCTAAATTAATTCATTCAACAAAAGAAAGCCTTTTGCGATACCTAAAAGATGGTTCAGTTGATTTAATATATTCCCATCTTGGTCTGGTAAATATTTGGGTCGATCCCAAAGACGGTGTGAACTACACGAAAAAGTTGTGTAAGAAACTAGCCAAAGGCGGCAAATTAGCATTTTTCCTCCCTGAAGTCAAAGGCACAGTTCAAACGCTTCAGAAAGCGCTTGGCAGAGAATTTGATGTAGTTGAACAGTGTAGGGCAATTTACATAACAAGGAAATAATGCCAAAGCCAATCATTCTTCTTTTAATTATTTTAGCCCTAAGCTTGTTATTCAGAAAAAATTATTAATTTACCGAGACAATAGCTTAGTGGAGGTATGCATATGGCAAAGAGAAAAGAGGAACAGTTTGTTTCAGAAGAGCAGGATGAAGGGCAGGAAGAGGAAATTGAAAAGGAGGATGATGACATCTATGACAAGGAGGACAGGGAGCAGCAGCTTGAGGATGACGAGATAACCCCTGGCGAGGCAGGGTTTGTCGACGGCTATGAGGACACAAAGCTGGTGGAGTGCAACAGCTGCGGGAACAAAATTGACTGGGAAAAGGTAATTGAGAAGGAAATAAACGGCACAGTCTACACCTTCTGTAGCAGGAAGTGCGCTGACAGCTTTGAGAGAAGGAAAGCAGGTTTAAGGTAGGCTCTGCTTTTTTGAAACAGGCGCAGGTTTGAGTTGGTTTTTCAATGGATAATGGGGAAATCGCCAAAATATTTTACAGGGTTGCTGACATCCTGGAGATTCAGGGAGTGGAATGGAAGCCGCAGGCCTACAGGGCTGCGGCCAATGCAATTGAATCACTGGGGAAGCCTGTTTCTGAAATATACATGGAGAAGGGCCTGAAGGGCCTGGATGAAATCCCTGCTGTCGGCGAGGCACTTGCAAAGAAGATTGCAGAGCTTGTTGAAACAGGAAGGCTAAAGCACTATGAAAAGCTTAAGAAGCAGCTTCCATTGGACCTTGACGAGCTTGATTCAGTTCCAGGGCTTGGGCCAAAGAAAATCAAGGTTCTCTATGAAAAGCTTGCTGTTAAGAATTTGAAGGATTTGAAAAAAACAGCAGAACAACACAAGATTGCAGCTTTGCCAGGCTTTGCTGAAAAATCAGAGCAGGAAATCCTAAAGGCAATTTTGGGGAAAGAAGGAAAGGCGGAAAGAATTCCTTTATCAGTTGCCCTGCCTGTTGCAAAATCCATTCTTGCAAGGCTGAAGAAATTGAAGCCTGTGCAAAGGGCAGAGTTTGCAGGCTCACTCAGGAGGAAAAGGCCGACAATTGGCGACATAGACATTCTTGCTGCTTCAAAAGGCCCTGAGGCTGTTTCAAAGGCTTTTGTTTCAATGCCTGATGTAAAAAAAGTTATTGCAAGCGGAAAAACAAAGAGCAGCATTCTATTGAAGAGCGGGATGCAGGTTGACCTGCGCGTTGTTAAGCCTGAACAGTGGGGCTCTGCACTGCAGTACTTTACAGGGAGCAAGGCCCACTCAATTGCCCTCAGGAAAATTGCGATAAAGAAGGGCCTGAAGCTCAGCGAGTACGGTGTTTTCCGGGGAAGCAAAGTGGTTGCAAGCAAGACAGAGAAGGATGTTTACCGCGCCCTTGGCCTGAATTACATCAAGCCTGAGCTCAGGGAGAACGAGGGGGAGATTGAAGCTGCAATAAAGGGCTTTAAGGGCATGAAATAGCTATTTGCCGTATTTTTTCCGCAAAATTTCCATGACCTTTTTCCTGAACTGGCTTTCAAACTGCTTTCCAATGCTGCCTGCGGCAGCTGGGCCGTGCCCGCCTGCAGTGCTCTCTGGAATCCCTTTCACTGCCTGAACAAGCAGTTCATTTACCTTGACTTTTCCGTCCTGCCTTCTTGCGCTGAACCTGATTCTTCCATTGCCCATGTACTGCAGGACAATTAATGTTTCCCCTGGGTACATTTCGCTCAAGTAATTTATCACATAGCTTTTGATGTTCTCGTGCTTTGCCTTCATTGAGTAAAGCCAGAGCCCTATTTCAGGGAAGTGCTCTGCTTTCTCTTCAAATGCCCTGATTAAGGAATCTCTCTCTTCCCTGAATTCCTTCAGGTATTTGGAGAAATCGCTTTCAAGTATCCTCTCAGGCTTTTTTGCGTTGTAGAAAAGCCAGAAGAGCTCATTCATCCTGCTTTCAGCAAGCACTTCAACAGCGGCAATTAGTTCAACAAAGCTGTTAAGCCATTGGATTGAGGCATCCCTTTTCTCAATCGTTTTTTTCACAAAATCCTGCCATTTCCCCAGCGACATGTCGCCAATAATGCCAATGCAGGCAAGCCAGTCAAGGTCGCTTACATCTGTAACCCTGCCAAAGAGGTCAAAGGCAAACTTTGCCGCAACATAGCTGCTTGGCTCTTTCCCTGAAAAGAACTCTGCCTTTAGGAAAACGATTTTTTCGCTGTTTATTTCCTTAACCATCCTGTGGTGGTCTATCACAAGGCATTGTTCAAATGGGCAAAATTCGCCTACCCCTTGGGGCGTGCTGTCAATCCCTATATCCACAATAACAAGCTTGTTGGCCCTTTCCTTCTTCATGCTCTTTACAGCGCTTCTGCCCTGCTTTGTGTTCCCATACTCATAGTGCTGGGCAAAAACAGGCTTTTTCCCAGAAAGCCTTTCAATTGCCTTTCCTGCAATTAGCGCTGATGAGAAGCCGTCTGCATCGCTGTGGTGGATTATCCCAACCCTGTCCTTTGGGGTTAGGCCCTTGCAGAATTCCTTAAACCTCTGTTCAAGCTGGGCTTTATTCATATCAAACATATAGCCAAAAAATTTAATAATAAGAAGCCAGCTAATAGTA
>JAFGDB010000020.1 GCA_016932355.1 Candidatus Iainarchaeum sp.
GAGTTTTCAGAAAGTTTAATCAGACAAGATTATTTCATCTTTAGGAAAGTCCACAAACAGCAATTTATGCCAATGAAATAATTCTTCATTTAACAAACAATTAGCCAGAACAATTCTTTTTTATAGTGTTTATCTGTTATATATTTAGGTGATATCTTGAGGTTATCTGCTGTCATTAGCAAGGAAGATGGTGAGTATGTTGCCTTGTGCCCTGAACTTGATGTGGCTTCACAGGGCGATTCAATAGAGGATGCCCTGGCTAATTTAAAGGAAGCAGTTGAGCTCTATTTGGAGGATGAGAAAGACATTAAGCTTTCAGATGTCGCCCCTTTTGTTACAACTTTTGAAGTGAAGGCCTGTGCCTAAGCTGCCTGTTCTTTCAGGAAAAGAAGTAATCAAGGCACTGGAGAAAGCCGGCTTCAAATTTGTTAAGCAAAGAGGAAGCCATGTAAAGCTCAGAAAATTTGCTGATGGAAGAAAGCTGACAGTAATTGTTCCATTAAAGCCGGTGATTAGAACAGGCACTATGAAGTCAATTTTAAGGCAATCCAGGCTTGATATTGAAGAGTTACTTAAATTCCTTAAATAACCTGCTTTTTATTGCACTGTAAATAACCATTCATCTAACCGCCAAGATGGGCGGACTGAGGCAGCGAATATTTTTATATTGTCTGTGTGCATTAATGTTACCTGGATGTCTGACAGAGAAAAAGATTTGGATGAGTTATACCGGTTAATGCAGGCAAGAGGGCCAAGCATTTCAAACCTTTCCCCAAGGGAGCATGAGCTGCTTGCTAAGTACACGTTCTTTGCACAGTTAGGCACACAACATAAAGGGGCCTTGGTAACAGCCTTGTCTTTTGGTGCCACTTTGGATAAAAGCGGCAAGCTGATAATAAACAACCCTACTGCTAGGGAGAAGTTGGCTTCTAGTGGGGCAGCAAAATTTCTTTATTCAAAGCCAGAGCTGGTTTCCCCCCTCACCAAAAAAGTTGAACTTATTTTCAGAAATGTAAAAAAAAGAAAGTTGGCCAGGGGGCGAAGAAAATGGTTTGGTCCACAGGGCCTAAGCCCAGCTGGGCAGAAGCAGGCTAGGGGCAGGTGGCCTCACAGCAAAAGAAAATAATCCTTCGCTTTTGCAATCCCAATCCCCTCAAACCCCCAAAATATTGGCTTTCTGATTTCGAATAGTAAGGCTTTAAAATCTAAACGCTGGTTAAATTATGTAACAGATTTCGTAGGCTTATTTTAGAAATTTAGTGAGGTTGGGTATTATGGCAAAAAAGCATGCAGAAGAGGCAACTACAGAGAAGGCAGAGGAAGAGGTTTCAGAGCAGATTGAGGAAATTGAGGAATCAGGGGAGGAAATGCCTGAGGACAAGCTTCCTTTTCCAAGGGCAACCATTGTGAACATGCTCAGGAAGCATTTGAGCAGCGGAAAGCAGATTAAGGGCCAGGTTAAAGATGAAATGAACGTCTGGCTTGGGAAGATGGTTGAAAGGATTGCAAAGAAGATGAACCAGCACCCATATGCTTACGTTGACGGGGGCATGCTTCGTGACGCAATTGAACCCTATGAGACAGTGCAGGACATTGAAAAGGAGAAGGAAAGAATCATAAAGCAATTAGAGGCAGTAAAGGCTGCATGCGATGTCCTCATAAACGAGGTTGACAGGAAATTCAGGCAGTAAAACCTAAATTTCCAGATTTCTTTTTTTAAGGGATTTTTAGGAAGCAAAATTTTCCCCTTTTTTAGGGGTTTCAAATCAAATCCCCCAAATTTTTCCCTTTTTTTAAATGATTTCAGGATGTGAGTTTTTCCGCTTCCTCCCCCAGAATTTCTTTCACCCTTGCAGCTATCGCGCCGTTCGGGTTCCTGAAGAGGAATGCCTGCAAGACACTGAAATTGTGGCACTTCCTCCTGGAGGAGGCCTTTTCAAAGTCAATTATCACTGGCTTTCCGTTCCTTACAAGGATGTTTTTTCCCCTGCCTGCAAGCTGGCCGTGGTCCAGGCCAATTTCATCAAGCCTTTTCCCCTGCGCAAGCAGCTCCCTGGCAAATTCCATTAATTCTTTTCTCTCAGGGTTTGAGAAAAGCCACTCTGAAAATGTTTTTCCCTCAACAAATTCCATCAGAATAATTCTCTTCTCAAAATCAAAGCCAGCCAGCTTTGGCCCAATTCCAATCTCATTTGCCCTGCGCAGGTTTTCCGCTTCCCTTTCAGCCATCCTGAACCTGCTTGAATCCTGCCTTTCAGCCTTTAGGACAAGCCTTTTTCTCCCGGACATTGCAAGGTATACAAGGCTGCTGTGCCCCTTTCCAAGCTGTTCAATTATTTCAAGGCCCTTTTCCCCTGCAAAGCTGCTTGCCCTTGCCAGCATAACAATTAAAAGGAGATTAATCATTTTATTTAGGGTGGTTGGATTATGGCAGAGCTGGGCATTGTCAAAACTGGAACGCCGGGCCTTGACGAGGTTTTTGGAATAAAGGGCTTTAAGGAGAAAAGCAGCATTCTTGTAACAGGCGAGCCAGGCGCAGGCAAGAGCATTCTTGCAATGCAGTTCATTTACAATGGGGCAAGGCTCTATGGCGAGACCGGCGTGTTTGTAACATCAGAGCAAAGCGTTGAAAAGGTCAGGGAGGTTGGCAGAACGCTTGGAATGAATTTTGAGCCCCTTGAAAAAAAAGGCCTGGTAAGGCTGATGATGGTTCCTGTTGCAAGGGGCTATGAGATGGCTCCTGAAGAGCTGATGAGGGAAGTCAAGAAAACAGAGGTTAAGAGGGTTGCAATTGACTCAGTAAGCCCCTTCAGGTACCTTTCCTCTGATGTAAAGGACTTCAGGATAAAGGTAATGAACTTCATTGAGCTTCTTACAAAGCATGACGTTACACTGCTTGTTACAGCTGAGAAAATGAAAACAGACTTTGACAGCGTTGAGTTTGCCCCAATAGATTTCCTCTTTGACGGCCTCATCCTCATGGGCAGGCTCAGGAAGGCGGTCTCCTTTGAGCGGGTGCTCACCGCGATAAAAATGAGGGGCACAAGCCACAGCGAGGAACTCCACCCTGTCAGGATAAGCGACAAGGGCATGGTTGTTGAAACCCTGAAGGAGTAGCCTGCTGCTTTTGCCCGGCTTTTTTTGAAACCCTGGGGATTCGTTTGCTGCTTTTTTTGAAACCCTGAAGGAGTAGCTTAACTTTTCAAGCATGGCTTTCAATATTCTAAAAAACACCAAAAAAGAGCCAGCGGAAGCCAGCCCCTTTTCAAAAAAAAAGAAATAGCTGAAGGGCGTTAAACCTTCACTGAACGCCCTGTTTAAAGAATGAATACTTTTACTCTGCGTCCTCTGAATCTTCTTCAGGAGTTTCTTCATCGTCTGTGTCTTCATCCTCTTCAGGGGAGTCCTCATCCTCTGTTCCTTCATCTTCCTCTTGGAATCTCAATTTCATTGGCATCACTCCTATGGGTTGATTTCCCAATTGGGTTTCAAAAGCCTTAAAAATGGAGACGGTGGGCTTTTTTTTGCGGGGAAATGCAGCTTTTACTCTGCCTTCCCCCAAGCACCTCAGAAACCCCCTGCTTTATTTCGGCTGCTTTTTCATGTTCAGTGAAACTTGCAGGCCGGCTTCTTGAATAAGATCTCTTTTAATGAGCCACAACAACCACTGGCCTTTAAATCGTCCCAAGGCAATTTGGGTTTTCCCAAGGCTTTTGCCCATGAGGGCAAAAGGCTTTTAAACATTAAACGCCTGTAACCGCTATAAGGGATACAACAATCACGTTTCCAGAGCAAAACTTATTCAAGCTGTTTCAACAGTTCTGCCGTAGAATAGACTTTTACTTCCAGCTGATTTTTAAGTGCAGAATCGTTTGACCAAAGCGGGCAGGAAAGTTTCAAAGAAAGAGCGAGAAAAGGCCAATCATCTTCATGCCCTGTAGGGCAAAGCGACAATGCCGTTTGCTTAAGTGGAGAGTATTCCTCTACCGGGATTACTGAAATTTCTTCCAGCAACAACTCCACTGCTTGTTGGAACTCGCTTTCGTTCATCAAAGCTTTTTTCATAAACTCTTCTTTGTGATTGAGAATCTCAATTCCAATCCTGTCTGGAGAAAACACTTCGACCTTCTTTGAGAAAAGTAGGCTCCTTGTGTCACCTTTTCTCAGCAGGGCAGCTACAACGATGTTGGTATCTGCAACAAGCTGCATTTCAGACACGCTCGTTATGCCACTTGGCAATGCCAGCCTTAACCTTCTTGGACAGTTCTTGAATGTCCTTGTCCGTTGCCTTTGATTTAGAGGTAAGCTTGTCCATCAACTCAAGCTTTGAGATTTCGTTAGCAAAGGCCTGCCTTGCAACAGCACTCCAGTTAACAGTCTCAAACTTATCCAACTTGCCCTTCATCTCATCCGAAACCGAAACACAAACATTAGCCAAAACACATCACCAATTAATATATAATAAATAATATTTTTAATACTTTCTATGCCAAGCAGAATGCAGGGCCTTATCTGCTAAAAACCATCAAAATCAGCCCCTTTCCAAGGTTTAAAAATTCTACTTGGCCCACGTTTCTCCTTGGCCCTTGCCTTGGTGTTCAGCCAAAAAGTGGATTGAATCCTGCATCGCCTTGCGCCCAAGCCTTGCTGATGCCTTTCGAAGGTCGATTCTCAAAATATCAAAAAAGACGGGCTTGCCTTTTTCAGTAAACCACACGTTTGCAGGATTGGTATTTACAATTACACCTGCTTCCTCCATTCTTTTTGCAATCAGCTTTGCAATTCTGTCAACTCTTTCAGCATGCTTAACATAAGCTGGATTACTGAACACTTTTTGCTTGCTGGCAATGCGAGCATCGGCCTCATAAAATATATGCCGAACCTGTCTTGAAAGACCATCCAGCCTTACTTCCCTGCTTAACAACACAGGCCCATGCAGTACTCCTCTCGCAGGAGCAACACCAACCGCTTTAATAAAATTGGCTGGAAACAGCCTTCTAGCCAGCTTCAGTTGGTGGAACATTACCTCAACAGACTCTTGATGCTTACATGGCTCCAAGCTAGTGACTCTTGCTACCAATCCATTAGCAGGATGCCCAGGCAGCCTCAGCTTTTGAACTATTGCCCGTTCACCGCAAGCAATGGTTTTTCCACGCCATTTGGAGTAATCTGCCGGAAGCCTGAAACGACGCATAATAACTATAAGGCTAATCAGGTATAAAAAAAGAGGCTCAAAAGGTCAAAAATCCGCCCTCTTTCTGAGGTTATATGTCTATTGCCGAGTATAGGTTTTTAAACATTAAACGCTTGCAACCGCTATAAGAGATACAACCATTATATTTTCACAAGTTTTCTACTGAGCATTTTTTGTTTTTTCGGCACGTTGTTTCATTAATTTAGCAACTTTTTTCCGCCTCTCAACAAAGGCATCACGAGCAGCTTTTCTAGCCTTTACCTGAGCCTTACTGGCACCCAGAATAAGCCCCATTATAGATTTTACAGGTTTCTCTCCCACAATAAGTTTGTCTATTTCTGCATCAAAGGTTTTTTGCATTTTTTCTGCTGCTTGAGACCTTACGACTGTGTTTTTCGCGAGTTTTAGATTAAGTTCGGCTTTTTCTTTCACTGTTATTGGTTTACCTGTCAGAGGCTTTCTTGGCTGAAACTGACCTTTTAATCCCAAAGAAGCACGTACAAGTTTTCTTCTAATTGCACCCATACGATATATGACTCTTTGAAA
>JAFGDB010000021.1 GCA_016932355.1 Candidatus Iainarchaeum sp.
GAGAGCGTTCTCAAGGGCGGCAACAGCCTAGTGGTTGCACCAACAGCGCTGGGAAAAACAATTGTCGCAGTGCTGGTGGCAGCAGACAGGCTTGAAAAGGAAAAGGAAGGGAAAATCCTGTTTCTTGCCCCCACAAAACCATTGTGCGAGCAGCACCAGAAGACAATGCAAAAGCTAATGGAATTGAGCGATGAAAAAATTACGCTTCTCACTGGAAGCATTGCCTCAAAAAAGAGGGCAGGGCAGTGGGAAAATGCCTCAATAGTGATTGCAACGCCGCAGACAATTGAAAACGATGCAAGGAAGAAAAGGATTTCTTTGGAGAATGTCTCTTTGGTAATTTTTGACGAGGCGCACAGGGCAATGGGAGATTATGCCTATGTTTACCTTGCAAAAAAATACATGAAGCAGAACAGCAAAGGCATGATACTTGGATTGACAGCCTCGCCAGGCGGGGAAGAAAAGCACATCAAGGATGTTTGCAGCAACTTGTTTGTAAAAAACATTGAGATAAAGGCACTGCAGGACGATGACGTAAAGCCCTACTCACACGAAATAAAGTTTGAATGGCGCATGGTGGAGCTGCCAGAAGAATTCATTGAAATAAAGGGCCATATTGAGGCATTTATGAAAAGGCAGGCAGAAACCCTGCAAAAATTCGGGATAATAAAAACAGCTTCACTCAAATGGCTTGGAAAAGCACGCTTAATCCAAATGCAAAACTCATTGAGGAAGAGGATTGCTGCCTCAAGGCAGAAAAACCCAAGCATTTTTGCAGCAGTGACAGCGGTTGCAGCCTTGATGAAGGCAAGCCATGCCCACACTTTGCTTGAAACACAGGGGGTGAACGCACTCCACTCTTATTTGGAGAGGGAGAAAGCAAAAAAAGGGAAGGTTACAAGGGCAACCTCAATGTTCCTGGCAAGCATGGAGATGGTGCAGGCATCAGAAATAGCAGCAGGGCTGAATGAAAAGGGGGTTATTCACCCAAAGTTCCAGGCACTGAAGCAGGAGCTTGAAAAGCAGTTTGAGCTAAGGCCTGAAAGCAGCGCAATTGTATTCAACCACTACAGGGACAGCATAAAAAGGGTTACAGAAGAACTTAACAAAATCCCAGGCATTAGGGCAGAAAGGTTTGTTGGGCAGGCAGCAAGAGGGCTTGAAAAAGGCATGACCCAAAAAGAGCAGGCGGAAAAAATCCAGGAGCTGAAGGAAGGAAAAGTGAACACATTAGTGTGCAGCAGCGTGGGAGAGGAAGGCCTTGACATTCCAAGCGTTGACTTGGTTGTTTTTTACGAGCCTGTTCCCAGTGAAATCAGGTTTATACAGAGAAGGGGCAGGACAGGAAGGTTGAGCGCAGGCAGGGCTTTAATTCTCATGGCAAAAAACACAAGGGATGAGGCATATTACTGGAGCAGCCTGAGGAAAGAAAAAAAGATGCACAGCATACTCAATAGGATGAAGGGCAATAGTAAGGACATGACAACTGAGAACCCAAACACTTCAGCCAGGGAAAAACAAACAACATTGCACAGTTTCTCCAATTCAGACAATGGCAAGATAGTGGTTTACGCTGACTCAAGGGAGCAGGACAGCCCGGTAATAGGGCTTTTGAGGGAGCTTGAATGCGAGGTTGCCCTGAAACAGCTTGAAGTGGGGGATTACATCCCCTCAAAGGACATTGCAATTGAGAGAAAAACTGTTTCAGACTTTTTGAACAGCATTGTGGACGGCAGGCTTAGCCAGCAGCTGATGGGCCTTGCAGAAACCTATGAAAGGCCTCTTGTAATAGTGGAGGGAAACAGGGAAGAGCTCTTTACAAGCAGGAACATCCACAGAAATGCAATCATTGGAATGCTTACATCCATTGCACTCAATTACAGGGTTCCGCTGCTTTTTACAGACGGGGCAAGGGAGACAGCGCACTACATTCATGTTATTGCAAAAAGGGAGCAGATGGGAAAGGGCGCAGACTTAAGGCTGCGCATTGGAAGGAAAGGATTGAGTGAGCAGGAGCAGCAGAGGTTTATTGTGGAATCTTTGCCATTGGTCGGGCCAATGACTGCAAAAAAGCTCTTGCAGCATTTTGGCAGCGTGAAGGCAATATTCAACGCGGGCGAAAAGGAAATGCAGGAAGTGGAAAAGATGGGAAAGGAAAAGGCAAGGAAGATAAAGAAGGTGCTGGAAGCGGAATGGGAATAATTAAATTCTAGAAAGTGAAAAGGATTATTATGGCAGTGAAGAAAAAGATTGCAAGGCCGCCAAGGCCACAACTAACTTCAATTGGAAGGGTTTCACCAGCTGAAATGGCCGAGTGGGTTGGGAAAGGCGGCTTTCAAATGACCAGGGAGCATTTTGATCAGGCCACAGGCAGGTCTTTTGACCAGATGAGGATGGCTAGGGAAGTAGTGCCATTATCTAGCGTTGGGGCAAGAGTTGGTTTAGGAATGGAAACGCTTCGCCTTTGCACTAACCTGCCAAGATTTAAAATAGGGAATCAAGTTTTTGTCATGGCAGGGGCTGCAGAAAAGTTTATAGTAGATTACCACAATTCAAGGAAGGAAACTGCGGAAAGGGATAAGGCCCTGATGGCTGAGGCTCAAGAGAGGATAAAAGCGGAAAGAAGGCAGGCAAAAGCAGAAAAAGCGGAACAGAGAAGAAAAGAAAAAGCGGCGCAACAGGAACAAAAAGAGCAAGCAAAAGCAACACAAATAAGAATCAGGGCAGCGGCAGAAGCAAAAAAAAGAAGAATGCAAGGGGCAGAAGCAGGCATGGAGAAAGCGGCAGAAAAAGCTGCAGAGAGAAGGGAGGGAAGAAGGCATGCAACAAGGGGAATAAGGGCAGGAATGCCAACAGTTTACAACACTCAGGAAAAGGAAATGCAAGACATTGTCCGAACTTGGAAAAGAAGCATGTCATATGTTAAAGGCGGCAAGAGAAAACTAATGCTGAGAATTATTAATGAAGGTTCAAAACTTAGCCCCAGAGAGTTTGAAAAGAATGTTAGCCCAGTTCTTGAAAGGCTGCTTAGAAGATGAGAACAGGGGATTATCATGGCGATAAGGAAAAGCGGAAGCCATACTTAAAAAAAGCGCAGGGATAAGGCCTGCAGACTTTAGGGAAAAGATTGAACCAATGCTCAAAGGCTTGGTTGGCAGGAGATAACCCAAAAAGAAGCATTTATAATAATTCCATTTCAATTAGTTTGTATTAGTTAAAGGCGATTTTTCGTTTTTTTAAGTGGTGTTAAATGACGCAATGGCATAAGAGAAGCAAGAGGAAAAAGACAGGCGGCGTAAGGTCAAGCAACAAAAGGAGAGACAAGAGGCTTTGCCAGAAGGGAAGCCAGCCGACCTCAACAATTGTAGAGGACGAGGGCGAAAAGGAACGAAGAACAGTGAGGAAAGGCGTTGGAAGCACCAAA
>JAFGDB010000022.1 GCA_016932355.1 Candidatus Iainarchaeum sp.
ACATATGTTCCATATGGCTGATGGGAAGGATCTGCTTATTCTGGATGCGCTGAAGCGCGATGCAAAGGCCTCCGTTGTTGAAATTGCAAAGCAGACTGGGCTGCCTGGCACTACAGTGCACAACAGGATAAAGAAAATGGGAAAAGAGGGGGTAATAAAGGGCTATACAGTAAAGGTTGACAACAAAAAAGTTGGGAAAAACCTGGCAGCCTATGTTGCAATTACACTAGATTACAGACACCTTAAGGAAGAAAAGATACCAGTCAAGGACCTCATTAAAAAAATTGCAAAACTGCCTGCTGTTGAAGAAGTGGACATTGTAACAGGCGAGATTGACGCAATTGTAAAGGTAAGGGTAAAGGATATAGAAGAACTGAATGAAGTGCTGATGGACAAGCTAAGGGAATACCCAGGCATAGACAAGACCCAGACAATGATGATTCTGAAAAGCACTATTGATTGAAGCCGCTGGCAAAAGGCCTTTAAAACCGTTTCCAAGATAATAGTAACTGATTGGAGATGGACCTTAAAAGCTTCCTCAAAAAGCATTCCCTGAAAGAGGGCAGCCTTGTTGAAGTGAAAAAGGGCACCTCTTTGCTCAAGGGAACGATTGTGCCCTCCAGTGATTCAGGAATTCTTGTTTTGAAGCTTGGCTCTGGCTACAACGTTGGCGTGAAGCTTGATGAGATTAAAGAAGTGAAAAAGCAAGGGCAAGGAAAGGCGGTTGGGAAGGCCAAGCCAGTGCTGCCAAAAGCAAATCAAAGCTTGCCAAAAATTTCATTGATTCACACAGGCGGAACAATTGCAGCAAGAGTTGACTATGCCAGGGGCGCTGTGAGCTGGCACACCACACCAGAGGACCTGCTTTCAATGTATCCTGAACTGTTTGAAATATGCAACCCAAAAGCTGTTCTGCTTAAAAGCATGGCAAGCGAGGACTTCAGGTTTAAGCACTTTGAGGCCATGGCAAAGGCCATTGAAAAAGAAATAAAGGGGGGGGCAGATGGCATAATCCTTTCAATGGGAACAGACAACCTTGCTGTTGCCTCTGCAGCCATGGCATTTATCTTTGAATCAATTCCCATACCGGTAATAGTTATTGGAAGCCAGAGAAGCAGCGACAGGGGAAGCAGTGATGCATTTATGAATTTGATTTGCGGGGCAAGGTTTGCAACAAAAACAGATTTTGCAGGCATTGCAATTTGCATGCATGGCAGCACGCAAGATGACAAATGCGCTATCCTGCCTGCATGTAAAACAAAGAAGCTTCATGCCTCAAGGAGAGATGCGTTCAAGCCAGTGAACGCCAAGCCAATAGCAAAGGTTGATTTTACTTCTGGGAACATTGAATTCCTTGAAAAAAATTATCTCAAAAAATCAGAAAGAAAATTGATTGCAAAAACAAAAATGGAGGAAAAGACAGGCTTCCTGAAAGTAAACGTTAATATGGTGCCAGAGCAAATAGAAGCATTCAAGGGATTTAAGGGGCTGGTCATTGAAGGAACAGGGCTGGGGCATATGCCATTGGACACAACTGATGAGGCAACCGAAATTCACAAGAAAATAAAGAAGGAATTGCAAAAACTGATTGATTTAGGATGCGTTGTTGCAATGACATCCACCTGCCTGTTTGGAAGGGTGCAAATGCATGTCTACAGCAAGCAGGTTGAATTGACAAAAATGGGCGTTCTCCCAGGGGAGGACATGCTCCCTGAAACAGCATTTGTAAAGCTCGCCTGGCTGCTTGGCAATTACCCAAAGGAAAAAGTGAAAGAGCTAATGCCAAAAAACCTGCGCGGGGAAATCTCTGAGAGAAATGAAATTGGTGAATTTGAGCCAGGGCCAGAAAATGGATGAATTTGAATTAGAGCAATATTTGAGGTGGTTAAATGAAGGAAGTGGAATTGAACGCGGCAACAAGGCTTATTTACCCAAGGCTTACTGTTCTTGTAACAACTGTTAATCCAGCTGGAGAGGCAAACGCTGCCCCCTACTCCTGGGTTGCGCCTGTCTCTTTCTCTCCACCGATGCTTTATTTGGGAATCCAGAGAAGGGAAACCCTCACAGTGAAGAACATCAGGAGAACAAAGGAATTTGTTGTAAACATTGTAACAAAGGGCTGGGCTGGCAAAGCAATTTCCTGCGAGGCAAAAGATCCAGACAAGGTTGAGAAATCAGGAATCACTTTAAGGGAGAGCAAGAAGGTCAAGGCTCCGACAGTTGCAGAGGCAAAGATTGTTTTAGAATGCACTTTGAAGGATGTAATTGAAACAGGCCAGGCAGACCACTTCCTTGTAATTGGCGAAGTGGTTCACGCGGAAAAGGATGAGAGCATGAAGGACAGTGAAATAGTGCTTCACAAGGGCGGAACAAGCTTTTTCCTGCCAAGCAAAAGCATTGAGCTGGAGAGAAAGAAATGAAAGCCCTTGCAATATGCGGCTCTCCCAGGAAGGGCAACACTGAGGCGATGTTAAAGCGAGTTCTTGACGGCGCGAAAAGCAAGGGTGCAGGAATTGAGCTCATTAGATTAATTGACAAAAACATCCTTGAATGTGATGGCTGCAGTGGATGCGAGGGAACAAAGAGCTGCAGAATAAGTGATGAAATGCCCCAGATTTATGCAAAAGTCATGGATGCTGATGCGCTTGTTCTTGGAAGCCCAAACTATTTCAACAACGTTTCCTCCCTGATGAAAAAATTCATTGACAGGATGAATCCCTACTGGCAGGACAAAAGGCTGCAGGGAAAAAAGGTTGCCTTGGTCATGCCAGGCGGCTACAGCAAGGAATCCATTGAAAAGGGAATGCGTGCATTTGAGGAATTCCCAAGAATATGCAAAATGCAGGTTGTGGGAAAAATAGGAGAAGTGCTTGAAAACCCAAACGAGGCCAGAAGCAACGAAAAGCTAATGAAGCAATGCTTTGAGCTTGGGGAGAAGCTGGCTGGGTGAAATTCCATTAAAAAGCTTTTTTCTGCTTGAATAATCTGGTTAAAATGGATGATTGGAAAAAAATCGGGTTAATGGCTGGGTTGGAGTGCCACCAGCAGCTTGACACTGGCAAACTATTTTGCAGGTGCCCCTCTGTTTTGCGAGAAGATAAGCCTGATATTACTTTCAAGAGAAAGCTCAGGGCTGTTGCCTCTGAACTGGGTGAATTTGACAGGGCAGCGCTTGAAGCCTTTGGAAAGGGCCAGACCTATATTTACCAAGCATATGAGGGCTGCACCTGCCTGATTGAGGCAGATGAAGAGCCACCAAAGCCTGCTGATAAGGAAGCACTTGAAACAATCCTGAAAGTTGCGCTGATGAGCAAGGCACAGATTGTGGATGAAGCATTTGTAATGAGAAAGGCAGTGATTGATGGAAGCAATACAAGCGGTTTCCAGAAAACAATGCTTGTTGCAATTGGAGGAGAGCTTGAATTAAGCAACAAGAAGGTTGGAATTCTGACAATGGCTTTGGAGGAGGATGCAGCAAGGCCAATGGAAAAAAGTCAGGGGGAAATAGTTTACAGGCTTGACAGATTGGGAATCCCGCTGATTGAATTGGCAACAGCCCCTGACTTGAAAACACCGGAGGAGGTAAAGGAGTGCGCGCAGAAGATTGGAGAGCTCTTCAGGAGAACATGCAGGGCAAAACGAGGCCTTGGCAGCATAAGGCAGGATGTGAATATTTCAATTGCAAAAGGGGCAAGGGTTGAAATCAAGGGAGTGCAGGACCTCTCCCTGATTGATGAATATGTCAGGAGGGAAGCGCAAAGGCAGCTCTCACTCGTTGAATTGAAAGAAGAAATGAGGAAGAGAAAGATTGGGGAAAAGGAGCTTGATGACTTTGAAGTGGCTGACTTGGGCCAGATTTTTGCAGGAAGCGAATGCAAATTCTTAAAGGGCAAGCCTGTTTTTGGAATAAAGCTTTACAAAATGCAAGGCCTTTTGGGAAAGGAGATCCAGCCAGGAAGAAGGTTTGGAACAGAATTGGCAAGCTATGTAAAGGCCAAGGCAGGATTGAAGGGAATTGTTCACAGTGATGAGCTTCCAGCTTACGAAATAAGTGAAAGGGAAATAGAGCAGGTAAGGCACAAGTGCGATTGCATTATGAACGATGCATTTGTTCTGGTGCAGGCGGAAAGGGAGAAGGCAGAAAAGGCATTGAAAGTGGTTGTTGAAAGAAGCAAGCAGGCCCTGATTGGCGTGCCCGAAGAAACAAGGGATGCATTGGAAGATGCAAACACAGAATACAGCAGGCCCTTGCCTGGAGCTGCAAGAATGTATCCTGAAACAGATTTGGAGCCTGTGAAGATTGAGGAAAAGCATTTGAAGGAATTGAAGAAGGAGCTGCCTTTGACTGTAAGCGAGAGAGAGAAGCTCTACAAGGAAAAGGGATTGAGCACTAATTTGGTAAGTGGAATGCGCTTGAGCAATTACGCATGCTTCTTTGAACATCTTTTGAAAAAGGGAGTGAGCGCTACCACTGCAGCAACCCTCTTGCTTGAGGGAGTAAAGCAGTTGAGCAGGGAAGGCGCCACAGGAATAAGGAATGAGATGGTTGAAGAAATCCTTCTTGCTGAGAAGAAGGGAGAAATAACCAAAGATGTGCTTGTTAATGCCTTGAGGGAGTGGAGCAAGCAGCCAGAGAAGAGCCTGGCAGAAGTGCTTAAGGAATTGAAGGTTGAAAAGGTTGAAGAGGGCACTGTAGAAAAGGTTATTGCAGGCATTGTTGAGAAAAACTCCAAGCTGGTTAAGGAAAAGGGGATGCATGCATTGGGAGCACTGATGGGGGATGCGATGAAAGAACTGCGCGGCAAGGTTGACGGTGGTACAATCAGCAAGCTATTGAAGCAGGAACTTGAGAAGAAGGTTAAGAAATAAAGCCAATCTTTGAACCAATAAGTATTTATTCTTTTAAACAATAGTTGGTAGTGCCATGAACTGGAGGAAGGCAAGGGAAAAGTACGACAAGAAGGATGTTCTCGCTTGGCTGCGGACTTTTCCAGACCAGTGCGTTGAATCCATTTACATTGGAAACAAGTTCAAGCCCAAGAAAAGGAAGATTGAGAAAATCGTTGGATGCGGAATGGGCGGTTCAGGAGTTGGAGCAGCGCTGCTTAGGAACATGTTCAAGGAAGAACTAAAAGTTCCGTTTGAAGTGTTTAATTCATATGGCCTGCCGGCATATGTTGACAGCAAAACACTGGTTCTTTGCGTGAGCTTTTCAGGGAACACAGAGGAAACACTGCAGTGCTACAGGCAGGCAAAGAAGAAGAGAGCATATGTTGTTGCCTTAAGCACAGGAGGCAAGCTTGCAAGGATTGCAAAGAAAGATTGTATTGTAATTCCAAAGAGCAGCCCCCAGCCCAGGATGGCTGCAGCATACCTGAGCATTCCGCTGCTGATTGCATTGCAGAAGCTTAAGCTTATTGAGAGGAAGAACAGGCAGCTCAATGAAATGGTTTTCCTACTGAAGAAGGAACAGGGAAGAATTGAGGACAAGGCCCAGGGGCTTGCCCTGAAATTCAGGGGAAAGCTGCCGGTAATCTATGCTGCAGAGGAACTGCAGACAGTTGCTTACAGGTTCAGGACTGACTTGAATGAGAACGGAAAGCAGTTTGCGCTAAGCCATTTTTTTCCGGAGCACAACCACAATGAGATAAACGCTTATTTGGGATTGAAGAGAAGCACCAGTGAATTCATCTTCCTAAGGCATGAGAATGAGCTGAAAAAGGTTGAGAAAAGGTTTTCAGTGGTAAAAAGGCTGTTTGGAAAGCGCTTCAACATCACAGAGGTGCAGCTCAAGGGAAACTCGCTTATTGCAACAACCTATTATGCATTATTCCTAGCTGCTTTAACCTCATACTACCTTGCCCTTGTAAACAAGCTTGACCCAGAACCAGTGCCAATAATTGCGCTGTTGAAGAAGGCATTGAAAAAGTAAGAGTTAAAAGCTTGAATAGCCTAATTGTTCTGGTTAAACAATGAGAAAAGACCCCCTAAAATTGAAGCCAAGGGCAAAGCTCCCTGAAATGCTGCACATGGCACAGCTGCACTACCATCTTGCGCCTGCAGGTGTGCGCGTTGTAATGGAGAACACAATTGACTCAATGCTTTCATTTGAGAAGAAAAGGAAAATCAGTATTTTTGTTCTTGCATCTGCCTGGGCCGCTCCAAAGCCTGATGACCTGAAGATTAGGAGCGATTTCAAAAAGCTGAAGAACGCAGAAGTAAGAATAATTGACATCCCTGAAATTGACTATGATTCAAAACAGTATAAAAGCAGGGAAAAATTCTTGGAAAGGGCAAAAAAGCTCAAGGAGAAGATAGTGAAGCAGCTTCCATTAGAGAAATGCTCTGCAAAAAGCCCCTTTATCCTGCACTGCCATGGCCTGCCATTGGGAAAAAACCCTGCCCTGAACTATGCAATAAAGCTGCTTGCAGAGCAATGCGAAAGGATGAAAACACCATTGTGGATTTTAAATCAAGTGCATGACTTTGCCGAGAACGGGAGGCCAGAGATGCTGCTTACCCTTCAATACTGCACTGGAAAAAGGGATGAGACGTTTGCTGCAGAAATAATGTACCCAAACACCAGAAATATCTTTTATGCGACAATCAATAGCAGGGACGCAGAAAATTTGAGGACGGCCGGAATAAGCGAGAAGAGGATTTTTTTCCTGCCAAACAGCATTGACACAGGCTTCTTCTCAGGGAAGGCAATTACAAGCAAGAAAAAGTTCAAAAAACAGCTAATCGAGGAGATCAGGGATTACAGTATGAGAAGCAAGTACTTCTTCAACCCAAAGAGAAAAATCATCCTAAGCCCTTTGAAGTGCATGAGGAGAAAGAACAATGCTGAAAGCATTCTGCTTCTAAAAGCATTCAATTACCTGGATGACAAATTCCAGCTTATTATAACATTGGATGCGCATTCAGGGCCTGATGTCAAATACAGCAGAAAAGTAAGGAGATTTGTAAGGCAGGAGGGCATTCCTGTTGTTATTGGCGTGGGCACTGACGTGACAAGCAGTTCAGAGGAAAGGGGAAAGTATGCAGGAAAGGTAACAAAGTTCAGCATTGTTGACTTGTTTGCAGTAAGCAAGGCAGTGATGACAACATCAATGATTGAAGGGTTTGGGTTTGCATTCCATGAAGGATGGATTACTGGCACGCCGGTGATTGGAAGGAAAATTCACTATGTCTGCAGGGACTTTGAAAGAAACGGCCTGAAGCTGGGGCACATGTACAAGAAGCTGTTTGTTGATGTGCAGTGGGTTGGGAACTGCGAGAAACGCTTATTTAAGATATTCTTCAATGATGTGAATGAGCTGAGGAAAAAGCAGGAAATGAAGGCACTTGCAAAGAAGAAGATGCTGAGAGAGATTAACAGGACAAAGTATTACAGGGTTAAGGGAAGCAAGTGCGTTGACTTCAAGGAGTTAAGCATTGAAATGCAGCTCGAAGCCATAAGGGAAATTTTCAAGGACGAGAAAAATGTTAAGAAATTCCTCTCCCTAAACCCAAGCGTTGGGAGAATGCTGAAAATGCTGCAGAAAAAGCCGGCTGAACTGGTTAGGCACAACAGGAAGATTGTAATGAAAAAATACAGCCTGAGGGCAAAGGCAAAAAGACTAAGGCATATTTATGCAATTGGAACAGCAAACTACTTGAAGAAAGTGAAGGATAAGAAAATTGACAACAGGAAGGTAATTGACAAATACCTTGACCTGGATTACATTCACCCGCTTGCAATGGGAAAATAACTGCATTTGCAAAGGACGGGGGCTGTATTTGGAGGCATGAAATGGAAAAGGAACTGGTTGCTTTTGCAAAAAGAACAAGGAAAAAGTTTCCTCCGGCAGATAGGGTGAGAAAGCCGGGTTTGAAGGCAAGGCTTTCAAAATTGAGCGGAATAAGATTAGTGCTGTTTGACTTGTACGGCACTGCATTCATTGCAAACCAGCATTCGGAAAGCGAATACTTTCAAAAACTTGCCCTAAAAGGGTTTAGGGAAACAGCAAGGCAATTCAATTTGGTTAAGTGCCTTGAGAAAATTGGTTCAGGGAAGAGGTATGAGGTATTGCTGAAAGAAATGTTTTATGAGGAAATTGCAAAAGACCATGAAAGGAGAAGAGCAAAAGGCGCAGAAAGCCCTGATGTGCTCTCTGAAAAGATCTGGGAAAGAGTTTTGAGAAAATTGCACAAGCAGTGCGGCAAGCCCTTGCCAAAAAATTTGGAAATGGTTGGATTAAAGTGCTCCTATATGAGCAACTGGATTGGGGAACCAGGCATGCTTTACAACAATTTTTTGAGGCCAGTGCAGCAATTGAAGAAAAAAGGGGTAATTTTGGGGATTGCAAGCAATGCACAGCTCTACACAAAAATAGACCTTGACATTGATTTGCAGGGGAAAAGCAGGGGCAAAATAAAGAAATGGGAGCAGCTTTTTGACCCGAAATTCAGCGCATTCAGCTTTGAAGCAGGGGAAAGCAAGCCAAGCAAAAGGCTCTTTGAAAAAATACTGAGGAATGCGAAAAAGCAGGGCATTAAAAGAGGGGAAATTGCCTTTGCAGGCAACGACCTGTATAAGGATATCGCCATTGGAAAAGAGCTTGGCTTTAAAACAATTCTCTTTGCCGGAGATCAAGAAACACTAAGGTTGAGGAAACATGACCCAAGGGCAAAGGGAGTAAGGGCTGATGCAATTATCACAGATTGGGGGCAGGTGGTGAAAGTGCTTTCCTGAAGAACTGGTTTTAAATACTACGAAAGAGAAGATGGATTAGGGTAAAAATGGCAAGAATACTTTTTATAGTCAATGAGCATCCAAATGAATCATTTGCAACCTCTGTTGCAAAAGAAACAAAAAAACTGCTGGAAAAAGCAGGGCATGAAGTGATTTGGAGAAAATTTAAACCAAAAGACACAATGCTTGGCAGAGTAATAAGAAGTTCAAGAAAGAAAAAGTTCTCAGAAAAAGAGCTGGAAAGGATTTACCTTGAGAAGGCTGACAAAAAAATTTTATCAATGGTGCATGAATGCAAGCCTGATGCAACCTACAACTTCCACTGCACCCCCGATTATGAACCAGCCTGGGAAGCAGACAGCCCAGCTGATTTTTTAATAGCAACAAGGAAGATTGGCAACACCAAAAAAGAAATGGAACTTGTTGAAATTAAGGCAAAGTACAAGTTTCTTCCAGAGAGAATAAGGGGCAGCGTAAAGAGAAAAACCAAATCGCATAACCTCAAGCTGCAGAGATACCTCCTGCAAAACACTTCACAAAAGGAAACGCGCGAGGCAGGATTGCATCCGGAAAATTTTGCCGAAGAAATTGCAAAAACCATTGAAAGGCGGGCAAGGCAGGGATTTAAAGTAAAGGGTTTGCACACAAGAAAGTGGATTTCAAGAAAAACACCCCAAGCCTGGCTGGACATAAAGAAGAGGATGGAAGCAGCAAGGAAAAGAAGGAAATAACAATGATTGTAAAAAACAATCAAGCCCTGGTTAAGAATTCATCCTTCCCAAGGCAGGCGGCAAAGGCACTGCAAATAGTTGGGGCAGGCATTCAAGCGGTAGAGGTTAAGGGAGCAGTGCAAAGCGCAAAGCTGCCGAAGCTCGCGGGCTTTGAAAACGTTTACGTTGTTGGTTTTGGAAAAGCCTCTGCAGCAATGGCAGAAGCTCTGGAAAAAAGGCTTGGGAAAAGAATTGCAGGC
This sequence comes from Candidatus Iainarchaeum sp., assembly GCA_016932355.1. Taxonomy (GTDB): domain Archaea; phylum Iainarchaeota; class Iainarchaeia; order Iainarchaeales; genus JAFGDB01. The sequence continues at coordinate 9,708 of JAFGDB010000022.1, forward strand.
GGGGCAGTAGTAAGCGTTAGGAAAGCGAAGACAATGAGGATTCGCTCATTTGTTGGAACACACCCTTACCCTTCCCAAAAGAATGTTGCTGCAGCAAAAAAGATTCTTGCAATTGCCGAAAGGGCAGGGAGCAATGACCTTGTAATTGCGCTTGTAAGCGGCGGAGGCTCCTCATTGCTTGCATTGCCGGGAAAAGGCTTGAATATTAGTGAGCTTAGGAAAACTAATGAGCTGTTGATTAAAAGCAAGGCCAGGGTTGATGAAATAAACATAGTTAGAAAGCACTTGAGCATGGTGAAAGGAGGCCTTCTTGCAAAGGCAGCTTACCCTGCAAGAGTGCATGCGCTCATTATTTCAGATGCTGTTGGAGATGATCTTGAAACCATAGCTTCTGCAGCAACCTTTGGAGACAGAAGCACTTTTAAGCAAGCAGCAATGGTTTTGAAGAAATACAAGCTCTGGAAAAGGGTTCCAATGAACGTGAGGAAAAGGCTTACCTTGGGGGCAAGAGGGAAATTGCCTGAAACGCCAAAGCCAGGGAGCAAGATTTTCAGGAAAGTGAAGAACGAGATTTTGCTGAATAATATGGTTGCATTGAAGGCAATGAAGGAAAACGCAAAAAAGCTTGGATTAAACTCTGTAATTTACAGCAACACAGTTCAGGGCGAAGCAAGAAATGTTGGGAAAAAGCTTGTGAAAGCTGCTGGAAAAAGGAAAAGGCCAATTGCATTGCTTGCAGGGGGGGAAACAACCGTAAAAGTAGTTGGAAATGGAAAGGGCGGCAGGAACCAGGAAATGGTTCTTGCTTCCTTAAAAGAATTGGAGAAGCTAGAAAAGGCAATTTTTGTTTCTGTTGGAACAGACGGAATTGACGGAAAGAGCAGGGCTGCTGGTGCAATTGCCGATTCCCACACTTTGAAGAACTCAATTAAAAAAAGTTTGAATTTTGGGGATTTTTTAAGGAGAAATGATTCAAACTCTTTTTTCAAAAAGGGGAAGGGAGAAATTTTAACAGGGCCTACAGGAACAAATGTAATGGACCTGCAACTAGTGCTTGCCTGGGATTAAATCATTTTCTTCGCGCCCTTTTTCGCTATCCTGACACACTTCTTATGCCAGTACTGGCCCATCCACTTCTTCTCTGTGCCGGTTCCGCCGCACAGAGCGCAGGCCTCAGAGTACTTTCCCTCCAGGGCAGGCGCCTTTTGCTTGCCCTTTTGCGCTTCCATGCCTTCCTTTTTGGCCTTAATCCTGTCAAAAAGCCCCATATCAGCTCACTTGCCCTTTGATTCTTCCTTTGCCCTCTTGCCCTTCATCTGGACCCAGATGCTCCTGATCCCCATGCTTAAAACAGAGTTCAAGGAACTATAAAAAGGTTAGCCCCACAGCCGGCAAAAACCGGCTAAGCCTTTTTGCCTTCTGGCAAAAACCCTTGGGAAATTGCCTTCGGCTGCGATTTGCGCCATCTTCAAATCTTGGGAGGCTCGATGCCACTTTAGCCCCGGTGAGAGTCGAACTCACGTCCCAGGCTCCAAAGGCCTGTATCCTTGGCCACTAGACGACGGGGCTGTTATCACTGCTTTGCCCCGTCGCCTTTCTTTTCTCAAGGCTTTTTTTCCAAAAGGAAAAAAAGGCTTATAGACGACGGAGGCATTGCCACAGATAAATACTTCGGAATTAAACTTATTAAATAGTTAGCTTTTTATACAAGTTCAATTAATTAGTAGGTTATGAAGGAAAAAGCCCTTGCTATTTTTGTGATACTGTGCATTGCACTTTCAGGGTGCACCGGCCCAGGCCCAGAGCAAAAAGCCGATGACAGCCAAGCCACGGAAGAGGGCATTAAACAGCTTGTAGAGGGCAACAACCAGTTTGCCCTGGAGCTCTACAGCAAATTCAACGAGGGAGAATCAGGCAATATCTTTTTTTCCCCTTGGAGCATGTCCTTTGCACTGGGAATGACATATGAGGGGGCAAAAGGCCAGACAGCAGAAGAGATGCGCTCTGTTTTACACTTTCCGGAGGATGACACGGTAAGGAGAAGCAGCTTTGCAGCAGTCTACAACCTGGTAAATTGGGGAAACAGGCATTATACTCTGCGAACAGCAAATGCACTGTGGGGGCAGGAAGAATATCCTTTCCTTGAGGAATACACAGACATTACGCTTAGGTATTACGTTGGAAAATTAACAAATTTGAACTTTGTCAACACTGAGGAATCAAGGCAGGCAATCAACAATTGGGTTGAAGAGCAGACAAACAGCAAGATAAAGGATTTGGTTCCCCCTGAGGCAATTACTCCGCTTACAAGGCTTGTTCTTACAAATGCAATCTACTTTAAGGGAACATGGCTGCAGCAATTTGACCCGGCTGAAACTCAAGCAGAAGAGTTTAGAGTGGAACCAGGAAAGACTGTGGATGCTGAGATGATGCGCTTGGTTGGAGAGGACACTGAATTCGGCTACGCTGAAACTAAGGAATTGCAGGTTCTTGAAATGCCTTATGAAGGGGAAGAGCTCTCAATGCTTATTCTCTTGCCAAAAGAGGATTCACTGGAGGAATTGGGGCAGTCTCTTGACGCAGAAAAGCTCTCAGAATTAAGGGAGATGCTAATGCAAAAAGAGGTTGACATCTACTTGCCAAAATTCAGGTTTGAAACCAAATACATGATGAGTAAAACCCTTAGAGGAATGGGCATGCCAACAGCCTTTGAGTTGGGCCAAGCAGATTTTAGTGGGATGAACGGCGGCGTAGAAAACTTGGCTATTAGCGATGTAATCCACCAGGCATTTGTTGAGGTGAATGAAGAGGGCACAGAAGCAGCGGCAGCAACCGCGGTAGTAATTGTAGGGGAAAGCGCGCCAATGCAGAGAAAAATATTCAGAGCAGACCACCCGTTCATTTTCATTATACAAGAAAGAACCACAGGAAGCATTCTATTCCTCGGAAGAATGACAGACCCGACAATAGGGTAAAGCAGAAAACAGCACTGTTTTAGAAAAACCGCATTCTAGGCAAAACAGGGCTATAACAATGTGAAAAGCATTGTTAGGTTTTTTCCTAAGGATTTCGCTATTTTTAAAGGGGAGAACAAGCCCAATTTATTCATGGAAGAAAACAAATCAGGCAAGGTATTGGTAGTAATCCTTATCTTGCTGTTTTGGATGCCTTTCAGCACGGCTAGTGAAAGCGTAATTCCCTACGTCAGAATAGACACCCCTGTGGATGGGCAGACAGTGACAGGAACCACAACAATAAAATTTGTTGCAGAAGGATACAAGTTGCATGACCCAAGCCTCTCAATCGAAGGCGAAAACATGGGTTTTGCCATGCCAGTGGCATGCACTGTTTCAGAGCCTATTGGAGGCGATGGAACACAGAAAATGTACTGCCAATATGCCTGGAACACAGAGAGTTTTGAGGGACAGAAGGCAACAATCAATGCCAGTGTCCATGAAGGGAACTCAGTCTTGAACGACAAAGTAGGGGTTTACGTTTCTAGTGAACGTGTTTAAAAAAAAAGGCTTCCGGAAATATTGGCTTTGCGTTAAATTAGCTACTTGCCCGAAGCAATAGCTTTAAAACCGTTTATTTGGTCAAAAGTTACTATTGGGCGCGTAGCTTAGTGGTGGAGCACCCGGCTGATAACCGGGAGGTCCCCGGTTCAATCCCGGGCGTGCCCAATAGGCGAGTGAAACGAGCACAACCCATTCAAGCTGCTTCAGTGAAGCAGTGCTATTGAGCCCAAGCGAAATAGCACCTTACCCGCACTAGCCGAGCGTGGCGGCTCCCGGGCGTGCCCAACCCCGCTATTTTTTAAATATTGAAAACCCAATTCTATTATGGATGCGCTGTGGCCAAAGCTTTTGGTTGTTGCAATCTTCCTTGTAGTGCACGGGCTTGCCTCCTGGAGGAAGTGGTATTTCACAAGGCCGGAGATTGACACAATCACCCACTTTTTTGGGGGCCTGGCTGTAAGCGCCTTCATAAAGGACTGGATTACTGCAATAGCCCTAATTGTCGGCTGGGAGGTCCTTGAAGCTGTCCTTGTCAGAAAAAACCGTGCTAATTTTAGGGAAAAGCCCCTGAATAAGTTAAGGGATGTGCTTTTCGGGCTTCTTGGTTACTTCATTGGGGTTGACATTTTATAAAGCGAAGCCAGGCTATTGGGCTTAAGGCGAAATAGCCTTCTTGCCCGCACCAGCCGGGCGCGACTGCTCAGGAACCTCGAGCTCTTCCCACATTGCAACAAAGCCGTTGACCATCTCATCAAGGAAGCTTCTCTTGTAAGAGCTTAGCAATTGCGCGGTTTCATCAGGGTTAACAATGTAGAAGAAGGTTTTCCTGCCAACCCTGCGCTTTTCAACAACGCCTGCCTCAACAAGCTTCAGCATGTGCCAGCTTACAGTGCTTGGGCTTAAGCCAACTGTTTCAGCAATCTTTTCATTGTTGGCCCTTTTCTTTGTGAGGAGGAGCAGCATTATTTTCCTGAGGCTTTCCTGCCTTAAAAGGTTCATCACCTGCTGCTGTTCTCCAAGTTGCTTTCCCCTGACACTGTAGTACCTTACAAATTTGCCCTGCTTGTCTGTCCTGATAAGGTGCCTTTTCTGCAAAAACTCCAGGTGGTATTGCAGGCTGCCTGTTGCAATCTTTGTGCGCCTCTGCAATTCCCTGAAATGCAGGCCGGGGTTCCTGGTTATGGTTCTGTAAATCTTGTTCCTGACATCCAATGCCAGTGCCTCATCAAGCTGCTCGCCCTGCATCCAGTCAAAACCCCGACAAAGTTACTTTTTGAATATTGCTATGAAAAGCGAGGCCAGAATAAGGAGCTCAACCAGGTTTTCAGCTGCCCTGTGGAAGAACTCACCAGGGCTTATGAAAAGGTCAGCTATCTTAAAGGCCCACTTCAAAGCAAAGAGGAAGAAAGCTATTGAAACAAACATCAGCTTCCTGCTTTTGCTTTTCCTGAAAGCAAGCAGGCTTACGGCAAACATTGCAGCCGAAAGCACGAAAACAATTATTCTCGTGTAGAAGTCTATTTCAATTGCCTGTTGTGTCAAAGGCCTAAGAAAATCCCAGAAAGCCATTGTACCAAAAACCTCCGAAAAGTGCCTACACTAAATTGAACCAAAAAGGATTTAAATTAAAGATTTTTAAGAACGGGCAAAAGGGAAAAAAACAGGGGGTAAAAGCTTGGAGGGCGGGCAGATGGAAAAAAAATTTAAATCTGAAAAG
>JAFGDB010000023.1 GCA_016932355.1 Candidatus Iainarchaeum sp.
ACAACATAGAGAAGTATGGCGACAAGGGCTGCGGATACCTTGGAAAGGTTCTGATGTCAAGCGGGGAGCAGCCTGTGCTTGGCAGCAAGGTTCTCGTTGACCTGGCTGAACCGCACCTTGTTTTAATCTGCGGAAAGAGGGGATATGGCAAAAGCTACTCAATGGCTGTAATGCTTGAGGAAATGGCCAGGATGCAGCCAGAGCTCAAGCAGAGGGTAAGCGTTATAACAATTGACACTGTCGGCATTTTCTGGAGCCTTAAGATTGCAAGGAAAGAAGGCCTTGAGGAGCTTGCTGAATGGGACCTGAAGGAGCAGGCAACAGATGTAAGGGTGCTAGTCCCTGCAGGAAAGATTGACTTCTACAAGAGCAGGGGCATTCCAATAGACGGTGCCTTCACTCTCAAGGCAAGCGAGCTTGAGGCAGTTGAATGGATGGCACTATTCAGGCTCTCGTGGGCTGACAAGGAAGGCATACTGTTAACAAGGGCTGTTGAAACAGCAAAGGAAACGCTTGGAACATACTACGGCATTGATGACCTTGTTTCAGCAGTGAAGAACGACAGGGAGTCAGAGCAAACCATTAGGCAGGCTGTTGTAAACAGGCTCAATGCTGCAAAGAGCTGGGGCCTTATTGAGAAGAAGGGAACGAAAATAAGTGATATTGCAAAGCCCGGCGCGATAACAGTGATTGATGTAAGCGCCTACAGGCAGGCCATTGGAATGGAGGGCACAAAGGACATAATAGTTGCGCTGCTTGGCAAAAGGCTTTTTGAGGAGAGGATGCTTTACAGGAAAGAAGAGGAAATGAAGCTTGTCAAGGGCCTTAAGAAGGAATCCTCAATGCCTGTCGTATGGATGTTCATTGACGAGGCCCACATGTTCATGCCAAAGGACACTGACAGCATTGCCTTGAAGGTTCTGCTTGAGTGGGTTCGTGTCGGGCGGCAGCCTGGCCTAAGCCTTGTGCTTGCAACCCAGAGGCCTGAGAAGCTTCACCCTGACGCAATCAGCCAGTGCGACCTATTCATCTCGCACAGGATGACTTCGCAGCCTGACATAAGGGCTGTAAGCGCTTTAAGGCCGAGCTACATGCACCAGGAGTTTGACCGCTACTACCATGAGATGCCAAGGGGAAAGGGCTTTGCGCTTGTAATTGACGACAGCACTGAAAAGGTTTTGATGGTGAAGATAAGGCCGCGCTTCTCCTGGGATGCAGGCGTTACTGCAAGCGCTTTCACCCACTAGGGGATCAGGAGCCATTCCCTGTTTTTTTATTTTGCCTTTCCCCCACTAGCAGGAGTTAGGAAAACCTGTTTTTCATTCCCTGTTTTTTTATTCTGCAATTCAGCATTTCTGCACCTGGTGCACGAAGATGAAGCCGTTTGTGAAAACCTTGTTCAATTCAGGGAACTCTATCTCGGTTTCCTCAAGCTCGTTGCCAAATGCCTTCCTGTTGACCATGTCTGCCTGGTTTACAGTGTGGCTTATCCCGTAATTGCACAGTATTTCGGTGTCCTTGCCTATGAGGAACTCGTATGTGTCACTCAATTTTTTCTGGTCTGCATACTCCACTGCAAGGTCTGAAAGGACTGCCCTGCTGCAAATGTATGTGATGTCGTGCCCGAATAAAGGGTCTGAAAGTATTCTTGACTGGGTGCTTGTGCTCTCGCTTATGAAGTCGTATGCAGTGCTTGAATAGGTTGAGATGGACAGCATATTTATGCCTACCACCATCATTGAAGCAGATATAAGCAGTATTATTGCCATATATCTTGAGGAATTCCTCTCCTTGAGGGCTTTTTCAGGCAAAATAAGAGCCAAAAGCACTGCAATGTTTATTGCGTTGAATATGTTCCACCTGTAGCTGATGTAAACCTGGAACAAAAGGCCAAGCACTGCTGCAGCCAAAAGCTTTAATGAATAGGAGTCAAGCCTTGACTCTTTTCCCAAAATGTCAAAGAGGGAAATGAGCAGGAAGAACACCATCAGCGGCCCTAGGTCAAGGAACAGTGAATAAAAGTCGTAGTCAATCAGGTAGCCCCAGTTCTGGGGCTCTGCCTGCGAAACAATGCCAAAATTAAGGGCGTTTGGCAGGAAAAGAAGCAGGAATATTGCGGCTGAAACCACAAGTGTTTTAACCAGGGGCTTCCACTCGGGTTTCCTGCCAACAATTATGTATAAGACAGGGAATGCCAGCATCATGGGTGCCTGTATAAAGGATGAGAATGCAAGCACCACGCCTGAAAGCAATGGCTTCCTGTTCTTTATGAAGTATGCAAGCGCAACCAGGAAAAGGGCAAGCGAGAAGGCATGCCTTGGGCTTATTACAAGCGCGCCCCTTATGAAGTTCTCAAGCCACAACAGCAGGAACAATATGCTGCTTTTCTTCTTTGAAAAGCCAATGCTTTCCCCAAAGTAGAAAACTGAAAGCATGAACAATACATTTCCAAGCAATAGGAGAATTGAGTAAAGCGCTGTTTCACCCAGGCCTGTTGCCCAGCTCAGGCCTGCATTCAGGAAAAAGTAGCCTGGAATGAATGAAACACCCCTTCCAAGGTAGCTGAGCTCGTCAAACAACGGCATTGAAAAGTTTTCAGCCAGGCTTTCAGAGTGCCTTTCGTAGAAAACATTCCAGTAGCTGTAGTGGCTGAATGAATAAACGGGAAAGAGCAATGGTGTGCCAATTGCAACCAGAATTACAACATAGTAGAGCGGGTGCAGGCTGAAAACATTCACCTTTTGGAAGGAAACCCTGAAATTCTTCCTGAAATAAAACCCTATTGCTGCAGATGCAGCCAGCAGCAAGCCAATGAATGAGTAAAGGCTCAGCAGGTTCAATGCATTCAGGCCAAACCCTATCAATATTACCAGAACGAAGAGAAGCGCGATTGCAAGCGCAAACTTTTCTACAACAGTCTTGTCAGAGAATATTGTTAGCGCAAAGCATGAGACAATGCCTGCAAGCATTGCAAGCCCGAGAAGGGATGGTATTGCCTGCCTTTCCTGCCTTTCAGCATTTCCTGATACTGTTTTCTCCCTGAACACAACCTCAACTTGGTTGCTTCCAGGCCTTGTTTCAATCCCCTCAAGGAAAACCTGCCCTCCATTGCCAGGGTAAACCCTGTGGTCAATGCTTCCGTTTACCCTTATTTCAATTGGCTCGTAAGAGTAAAGGTTTTCCCCCCTGAACGAGAATTTCACAAAATCTGAATTGAGGTCAAGCAATTCCAGCCCATAAAAGGCTTCAGGCCTTTCCCCCTGCACTAGCTCAACATGGTAGAAGAGCCTCTCGCTTTCAAGGAATACAAAAACTGTGTTGTTGCCCTCCTCTAAAAATTCGCTTGAAAAGCAGTATTCCTTTTCAGCCTTGTCCTTGTAAACTGCAAGCATGTCTGCTGCAACAGCCTTCCCGTTCACCTGCGCGTACAACGGCTTTATGTTCTCAATCGTAAGGAATTTTGGCGTTGCCCCAGCAGTGAAGCATGTTTCCTGGCCCTGAAAGGCTTTCTGGTCAAACTTTTCAAGGCTGAACGCTATTATTGGAATGCTGTTCATTGGCATTGTGTGCCAGTAGCTGCTGAGGAATACCGCTGCCAGCAGCAGCGCTAAGAAAACCGCAACAGCCTTGTATTCAATTGCCACTTCCATAAAATTCCCCTTTTTTTTGGACCCGGGGAGAATTGAACTCCCGATCTCATGCGTGTGAAGCATACGTCCTACCACTAGACCACGGGTCCCTTTAATTGCTATTAAATCTTCTTAAGGCAAAAATTTAAATATCAAATACGACGTAATTCTAATGGTATTTGATGAGGAAAACAGTTTTTGCCTTTTTGCTTGTGCTGCTTGCAGGCTTCTGCTACAGCGCTTCAATAAACGTTGAGGGTTCACTGCCTGCAAACACTGTATGGAGCTTCAGCGTAAGCCTGCCCAATGGCGCTGACTTTGATGATGCAACAGTCTTCCTTGAGGGCACTGAGCTAATTTCCTTTTACACAAACCCCTCAAACCAGATTATTGCATATGACGCTGACTCAACAAGGGTTTTCTCCTACACAGAGCCGATTGGAAACAATGTTTACCTTCTTGTTTCCCCAATGGCAAAGGGCAGCCGTGAAATAACCCTTGAGGTTGACGGCGTGGAAGAGGACAACGAGGAGATTGGATTTTTCACAATACTTGACGCTGACGAGCAGGGCGACATTCAGGGCCAGCTTAACAGCCTGAAGGGCAGCCTTAACACCCTTATAGGGCAGCTCAACGAGCTTGAGGAAAGCGCCCTTACTGAGGATGACAGGCAGGAGCTCCTTTCAAAAATAGCCAGCATTGAAGGCAGCATTTATTCAATTGAGTCAAGCCTTGCCTCGCTTGAGTCAAAGGCAAATGTCAACGAATCTGAAATACAGGGCCTTTCATTGCAGGCCTCTGACCTAATGCAGAGGACAGCAGACCTAAATGCAGCAATTTCAGGAACAGGCCTCTTTGGCTTGGGGAAGGCTGGCGAAATGCTTGGCCTTGCAATTGTTGTAATAATTGTTGCCATAATTGCACTGAGCTTTGCCTACTCCAACAGGCACAAGCTAAAATTTAATGTTAAGAAGAGCGTTTACGGAAAGCAGAAGCCTGCCAAAAGCATCCAGGGCTTCTCCAGAAAGGATGAGGACATCACAAGCGAGGTACTGGAAGAAGAGGGCAGGAAGGGCAAGTGGGCTTATGGCGACCATGAATTGAAGCAGGAAGCCAGGGAAAGCAAGAGGTTCCAATTGGGCGACCTCTTAAAGAAGTAATTCACTTATTGCCTTCAGCGAATTTTTCCCTGCAAAGTTTGCTTGGCAGTTTTTTTGAACGAATTTTTCCCTGCAAATTTTTTCCTAACTATTTTCTTCAACAAACCTTGCAATGCTCCTGTCATAGCTCTTTTCAGCTTTCTCGCTGAAAAAGCATGCCGGCAGCTCACCCCTTTCCCTGTGGTGCTTTACGCACTCGCAGCATAACCCCTTCCTGCTGCATCCCGGGTAGGAGCAATTGCATTCCTCTAAATTCCCCTCTTTTTTGCATTCCATCAAAAACCACTGAAAATTTTCCCCTTGGAAAATTATTTAAACCAGAACGCTCTTATAATATGCCATGAAAACCGAGATAATTGACAAGCTTTCCACTTTGATGAGCGCTGCCTTTGGCTTTGTTGCAGCGCTTGCCTGGAACGAAGCCATACAATCCCTTTTCAGGGAGTTCTTTGGAACAGCTGAAACCCTTGTTCCAAAGATGGCCTATGCAGTGATTGTAACAGTGGCTGCTGTTATCGCAATGCTGTGGATTGGAAAGGTTTCAGACAAGGCAAAGAAGCTTCCTCTCATTGGGAAGAGAAAGCCGGTGCAGTGAAAAAGGGCTACCTCTTGTTCAATCCCCTAATTATCCTGCTTACTTCCTTCAAATTGTGAACCAAAAAATCTGGCCTGGCTTTCCTCAGCCTTTTTGTTGAGAATGCCCCTTGGCTTAATGCAACTGATTTTGCGCCGAGCTTTTTTGCAATTTCGATTTCCTCTGGGCCATCACCTACAACAAGGACTTCACTTTTTTTGAAGTGCGTTTCTCTCAAAAAGTTCTGCAGCCATTTCTTCTTGTTCTGCAGCGCTGTTTTCTTGGAGTCGTTTGCCAGCACCTTTTGGAAGAATTCATTAATTTTCAACCTTTTCAAATGTTCTTCAATGTTTTCAACAGTGTGGTTGCTCAAAATAACCGCTTTTATTTTGTTTTTTTGCAGCCATTCAAGCAGTTCTCTTGTGCCTGCCCTTGTCCTGCAGTTTTTTGCCTTCTCTTCATAATTTGAGTGGAATGTTTCATAAATCAGGTCAATGTTTTTCCAAAAGAGCTCTGGCTTCAGGCCATTTGCCTCAAAGAACTTCAAAACCGGGACATCAAAGGTTTCCTGGTATTTCTTCACAGTTAGCTTGCCCAATCCAAGCTTTGAAAGCACCTTGTTATCAGCCAGAACACAAGCAATTGTGTCACTTAAGATAGTGCCATTCCAGTCAAAAACCACAAGCTTAATCATTTGCCAAACCTTACTTATATGTTCTTTCTTTTCTTTTTTCAACTTTGAGGATTTCAATTCTTTTCTCTTTCCAGCAGACATCGTAAATGACTCTAATCCTCTGAATTCTGACGCGGTATGTGCCCTTGCTTCCGCTCAGCTTTGCAACATTAAATTCCTCTGCTGGCACAGGGCTTTCTTTCAGTTTAATAAAT
>JAFGDB010000024.1 GCA_016932355.1 Candidatus Iainarchaeum sp.
AAAAGCTTTACTAAAAGAAAGCAAGAAAAAATTCAGCAAAAGAAAAAATAAAATTCAGCAAAAGAGAAACTACTTTTTCCTTGAGCCCAGGATATCAGCCTCTTTTAGGAAATCCCCAAAGGAGTATAGGCCAATTCTCTTGTCCCAGCTGTCACTGCCCTCCCTGAGCTTTCCAAAGCCTTCAAGCAGGGAAAGCAGGTTAATGGAATCCTTGTTTAAGGGAATTATCCTCCTGCTTGGGTTTGAGGAAAAGGGGTCAGCAAGGTATTCTTTTCCTTGAAATTGAAACCTCACATAGGAATGCGGAACATTGTGGCCCATGGCCTTCTCCATTATATGCCTGCCCTTCATTTTAAGCAAGTCCTGAAGCCCGAGGATTGACCTGACATGGCTTGCCCTAATGCCCTTTGCATGAAGCCCTGCAATCAGCACATCGCACATGTCAACGCAGCCAACCGTGTAATCATGGCCCCTGACCCTGGTTAAAGGCCTTTTAATGCTTGGGATCTTCCTCGAAGCAATGATGTCGTTTACCGTTCTCCTCCCATAGGCAAGCCTTGCAAACTTGCTTGGCACAACCTGGAAAGCGGAGACTGTGTCAACCATTTCCCTTATTCCAGCAACATTGCTTGAAAACCCGCCTGCAAATTGCTTTACTTCAGGCGTTGCCCTTGCCCTGGAGCCTGTGGGCTTGGGAAGCCCCAAGCTGGCGCGGTATCTTGGGGGCCTTGCAACAAAGGGCTCTTGATGCCTTTCCCTTGCAAAAAACTCATGGAACTTAAAATTTGGCCTTGGCATAAAGAAAGAAACACACTGGGAATATTTAATTGTATTGGCTTTGGGGAAAGCATGAATTAAACCATTCTTTTAAACCTTTTCCAGCTTAATTTCCTTCCATGTGGACAGCAAAAAAGCTTGCAAAGGCATACCTTGACTTTTTCAGAGAAAAAGGCCATGCGATAATTCCAAGCGCTTCGCTTATCCCAGAGCATGACCCAACAGTCCTTTTCACAACAGCAGGAATGCACCCTTTGGTGCCGTTTCTCCTTGGGCAGAAGCACCCAGAGGGAAAAAGGCTGGCAAACAACCAGAAGTGCTTGAGGACAGACGACATTGACGAGGTTGGGGATGCATCGCACCACACTTTCTTTTTCATGCTTGGAAACTGGTCTTTGGGCGATTACTTTAAGAAAGAGGCAATTGAATACAGCTTTGAATTCCTAACAAGCAGGAAATGGCTTGGCTTAGATAAAAAGAGAATTAGCGTTAGCTGCTTTAAGGGTGATAAAGATTCACCCAAGGATGTGGAAAGCGCAAAGCACTGGGAAAAGGCAGGCATTCCAAAAAAGAGGATTTACTTCTTCCCAAAAAAGGACAACTGGTGGGGCCCGGCAGGAAAGACAGGGCCATGCGGCCCTGACACGGAAATGTTCTATGACACAGGCAAAAAGAAGTGCGGGAAGGAATGCAAGCCAGGCTGTGGCTGCGGAAAATACTTTGAAATCTGGAACGATGTATTCATGCAGTACAACAAGACAGCTGAAGGCAAGTTTGAGAAGCTCAAGCAGCAGAATGTTGACACAGGAATGGGCCTGGAAAGAACGGTTGCCGTGTTGCAGGGAAAGGGCAACGACTATGAAACAGAGCTGTTCAGGCCAATGATGGAAAAGGCAAAGGAATTGAGCAAGAGCTATGAGGAAAAGAGCGCAAGGATAATTTCAGACCACCTGAGGGCAGTGGTTTTTGTCATTGGAGAGGGAAAGGGCATTGTCCCAAGCAATGTGGAACAGGGCTATGTCCTGAGAAGGCTTATAAGGAGAAGCATAAGGCACGCAAGGCTGCTTGGCATTGAGGGCATGTTTTGCAGGCAAATTGCAAAAAAAGTAATTGAGGCATACTCTGGGGAATGGCCAGAGCTGGAGAAGAATTCAGGGCTGATTTTCAGGGAGCTTGAGGCAGAGGAGGAAAAATTCGGAAAGATTTTGGGGCAGGGTGTGAAAATGTTTGAAAAAATCCTGAAAAAGGAAGGCAGGATTTCAGGAAAGGACGCTTTCCTACTCTACCAGAGCTTTGGCTTCCCGCTTGAAATGACCGCAGAAATCGCAAGGGAAAAAGGCATTAAGATTGACAGGAAAGCATTTGAGAAAGAATTTGAAAACCACCAGGAGATTTCAAGGCAGGCCTCTGCAGGCAAATTCAAATCTGGCCTTGCAGACCACAGCGAAATAACCGTTAGAATGCACACTGCAACCCACCTGCTTCACGCTGCATTGAGAAAAGTGCTTGGAGAGCACGTGCAGCAAAAGGGAAGCAACATCACCCCTGAAAGGCTGCGCTTTGACTTCTCAAATCCTGAAAAGGTTACAAAAGAGCAGCTTGAAAAGGTTGAAAAGCTGGTGAATGACGCTATTGGAAAGGGAATTGCTGTTAAAAGAGAGGAAATGTCTCTGGAGGAAGCAAGGAAGAAAGGAGCACTTGCATTCTTTGACTCAAAGTACGTTCCTGAAAAGGTTTCAGTTTACACAATAGAGGGCGTTTCCAAAGAGGTCTGCGCAGGCCCACATGTGAAAAACACTAAAGCGATAGGGAAATTCCGAATTAAGAAGGAAGAGGCAATCAGCGCAGGCGTGAGAAGAATAAAGGCTGTGATTGAGCAATAAGCTTATTTATTACTTTAAGCAAATTCTAAACCATCAAGCGAATAAAATGGCGGAACTATTACTGAGAAGACAAGATCTGCACAATCTACCCTTGTTGGCGGAAGGTCTCCAACAAAGTTTAGATATGTCCAATATTCTGAACCACCATATGAAGGCCCTATATTTTGACCACTTACATCAAAGATCGGGAGGTCTTCTCCAACAAATATGAAGAAGTTTACGTCTTCGGAGAGGTTTATGAATTCAACGAATACATCAAATTCGTTGAAGTCAATGCCATTAAACCTTTTTATTCCCGCGCTTTGGATTCCTGTATCATTTTCAACAGAGTTCAAAAAAGATTGAATTGTGCTTTCCAAATCAGGGCTATCATAAGTGCTTCCTTCCTTGAGAATTACTGCTACTTTTCCCTCTGTTGAAATAGGGCACTCGCAAGGTATTTCCTTTTTTTCAGCAAAACCACATTCCAAATCAGCAGTGCGTTCCCTGAATGGCAGGCTTGCAGTTATGTCTCCATAAACCCAGGCCTCTTCAGTTCCGCCTGTTTTCAAATAAGCGTGGCCAATTGTAGGGCTGTTGGAAATAAATTTCTGTGAATTTCTTTCAGCCTCAGAATTGCCTCCTGTATGCAAAAGCCCCCAATACCCTGACAGCATCTCAGCTTGAGGCCAACAACAAAAACTTGATAATTCTACGTGCCCTATAACGCTTTCCATGCAAGAGCTGCTTCTCTCAAAAAGAAACGGGTTTTCATTTTCTGACGCAAATAGCAAGAATTCACCCAAATGTGTGTAAACTTCAGTGCAAGTGTTCTGCACTTCCTGTTCTGGGTAAACTAGGCCAATCCCCCTTGTTGCCTGAGTTCCATGAACGGATTCATCAACAATTAAATGCCCTCTTAGAAACTCTTCCCTTATTCTGTCAAATTCTGTATCGGCTCCTCCACCTGCTCCAACAACTGTTCTTGGGAACGAATAATTGTTTCCCTGCGGCCCATGCAATCCAACTGCTGAACCACAATAATCGTTGTTGTCAATTATTTGCAACACTGAATGATTGTAATCAAGGAAAAGCGAATCACCAGCATCATGGTATTCTTTATAGGTTTGAAAAACCGTTTTCAGATAATTCAATTTATAAGTTTCGCATTCTGAAACAGATAATTGTTTACAACCCTGCGAAAAATAAGTTACTTTTTCGCAGTCTAGTTCACAGTTGAATGGGTCTTCGTTTAAACCGCAGTTTCCATCCCCGCAGTAGCCATCTAAATTTTTATCCAAATTAACCGTTATTTTTGTTGCTTGGTTTACATCAATAACAACAGGCACTGTATTTGTTATGTACCCCTGTTTTGATGCTTCCACTAAATAGCTTCCGGCTGGCAGGCCCTCAAATAAAACAATTCCTCTTTCATCTGTGGGGTGTTTTGCAACAGGGGCTTCTCCTGGTTCTTGGTAAACTGCTTCAACCAAAGCATTTTCAATTGGTTGCCTTGTGTTGGCATCAACTACCTCTACCTCCAATTCTCCTGAATCTGACGGTGGACCACAGTCCCTTGGGCAGTTATACTGATTTTCACCTCCATCCGTTTCACAAATACCATTGCCACAAATATAAGGGGGGCTTGTGCACCCACTCAAAGCAATAAGCAAAACAACCAGAACAACAAGCAGAATTTTACCATTCATCCAGGGATATAAGCACTAAAGATATATTTAAGGGTTTTTACTGATTTGTTCTAGCATGCCATTCTTCAAAAAGCCAATTCTGACAAAGGAAAGAATCAAAGCCTTGAAGAATTTCAGAAAGGGCGCGATTAAGGCATTGAAGCACTTGCAGGCAAAGGCAGAGGATGACATTTCAAAGGAGATTTACAGGAGAATGATTGAGAATGTAAAGGGAACCCCTGTTTTCTTTTATCCCAGAAAGAACATGCGGGAGAATGTGTTCAGGGCAGGTAACCTTGTTTTTGCATCTGTTGTGAAGGGCGAGCACGTGAACGTGCTCAGCGTTATCCAGATGGGCAGCCAGAAGTTTGTGGTGAAGAGCGATTACATAAACATGCCTGCAGAGCACGTGTTTGAGGGCAACAGGCTTAGCATGCAGGGCATTTTCACGCTTGCGCACGAGTACGCGCACTTTCCAAAGCCTGCGCTGCACCTGTTTGCAAAGAGGAACAGGATTTCGTTCGAGCAGGCGGAAGAGCTTCTTGCAGACACTCTAAGCGCGAAGCTTGCAGTTGAAATGGGCTACCCCAAAGAGCTTGTCCTCAACCACTTTGAGGGAAGGCAGCTTGTCTATGGAAGGATTCCGTTCAAAAGGTTCATCTGGAATGCAGTAAACAAGTAGCTTTTCCAGAACCTATTTATTGCGCAGGCGAATATTGCAAAAGCAGGAAAGAGCGCGGTCTTTCAGAATCTTTTTATTGTGTAGGCAATCATTGCAATTGAGGGAACAAGGAGTATTGCTGTTTCCTTAAGGTAGTATGAGATTGGAACGCCCTTTATAAGGACGCCGAGAAGGATCTTGTTTGCAATTGTCAGGGGCAGGAAATTGCTTACTGTCTGGAGCAGCGGGCTCATGAGCTGCAGGGGCAGCACTGTCCCGCTCAGGAAAATCATTGGAAGAATTACAATAAGGCTGCTTAGAATTGCGGTTGCCTGGGTTTTTGCAAAGTTTGTAATGAAAAGGCCTATTGCAATAAAGGAGAAGGATGCAAGGGCAACAACAGCAATTATTTCAGGCAGGTTGTACTGCATTGCCGTGCCAAAGCCAATCACCCCTATAAAGAGGATTAGGAAGGCGACAAGGAAGGCAAAGGCCATCTGCCCTACAATCTTTCCAAAAATCAGGGTTGTGGGGCCTGTTGAGGAAAGCCTCATCCTTAAATGCGAGCCTTCGCTTTTCTCTGTTATTACCGAAACTGTTACAAACAGGAGGCATGTTAAAAGAAGGACAAGGGCAAGCGCCATTGGGGTAATGAAGGTAAGCGCTGTAATCTCCTCGTAAAGGTTTCTTTCAAAGGCCTGAATCGGCTTTGCAAGAAAGGCAGGGTTTAGCTGGCCGAGCTCTCCAATTGTTGACATAAAGCTGTTCATCATTGCCTTGCTGGTCCTCATCTTGGAGCTGACATCCTGCTTTGTAATCTTCGAGCTGTCAATCAGGCCGTCTATCTCATCAACTGTTTCGCCAATGCTGCCGAGCTCTGAATTGATTTGAGAGATTTCACCTGTAGACTGGCCAAGTGCTGAATTCATCCTGTCAAGGTTCTGCTTTTCAGAGTCAAGCAGTGAATCAATCTTGTCAATGTCCTGCCTCATGTCAGCAATCATTTCCTTGCTTTCCTCAATATCGGCCTTTATCTGCTCAAGCTCTGCAATGCTTGAATCCATCCTCTGCCTTGTGCTTGTCACCTGCTCCTTAAGGACAAGGATGTCTGCCCTTACGCTTGGAGGGGTTTCAGGCCTGTCAGCAATCTCCTGCAGGTTGTTTTCATAGGAAACAAGGCTGTCCCTGTACTCCCTTGCAACCCTAATCTGCTCTGAAACCTTTGCATGGTAGCTGTCAAGCTTTGCATCAGCATTGTCCAGAGATGTCCTTGTTCCAGCAATGTCTGACTTGAAGGAATCATAGTTGCTGTTAAGCTGCATTAGAACAGTTGATATTGCCTGGACTGTTTCGCCCTGGGAATCAAGCGTGCCCCTCAAGTCGGCAATGTCAATGTTCTGAAGCGACAAATCCAGGGAATCAAGCTTTAGCTCAGCATCATCAAGGTCAACAAGGTAGAGGTCGATTTTCTGAAGCTCCTGCTGCAGGTCGTCCTTTATTGGAAGAAGCTCGTCCCAGAGCTCCTGGATTATCCTTGAGCTTACCTCAAAGGAGGTAAGCTGTATTGCAGCCTTTGCAATGGGGCTGAACATTTCAGAAACAATGAAGTTGCTGTTGTCAAGGACAAGGTCTGTAATAATCTGGCCTGTCTGGGTTTTTTCCTCCTTTATTATCAAGGCAAAATCGCTTGCACCCACCCTTACAAAATCCTTTGCCTGCTCCTCGCTGTAAGCCCTTTGCAGGTTTACCTTGTTTGTGTCCTCAATTATGGAAAAAATCTTCGCAGAGTCAAATGGCCCAAGCGTGGCCTCTTCAGGTATGTACAATGCAACATTTATCCTTACAGCCTGAATGTCCCCGCCGTATGCAAGGCCCAAAGCGCTTATCACAATAAGCGGGTAGATTATTATGAGAGCCATTGACATCCTCTGGCTCCTTATCAGGCGCATTTCCTTTTTTATAACTGAAAGCATTGCCTTCATTCCATTACACTCCCATAGCGCTCCCTGTAATGTTCAGGAAAACGTCCTCAAGCTCAGGCTCCTTGACAATGCTGCCCAAAATCTTGTAGCCTGATTCCTCAACAAGCTTTGAAATCTTGACAATTGCCTTTGTGGAGTCAGCCTGCTTTACAGGCAGGACAAGGTTGCTCTGCACAGACCTTGGTGTAATGCCTGGCATTGCCTGCTGCACCTTTTCAATAAGCTCCTGGTCAACGCTCTTGTCAAGCTTGAATATAAGTATTGTTTCCCCGCCGAACTTTTCAATCAGCCTGTAGGGCGATTCAATCACTGAAATCCTGCCATCGCTCATAAGCGCAACCCTGTCGCACAGCTTTTCAGCCTCATCCATGTAGTGGGTTGTAAGCAGGATTGTCCTGCCCTGGTTTTTCAGCTCAATGATTTTGTCCCACAAAAGCTGCCGCATTTTTGGGTCAAGGCCCACAGTTGGCTCGTCAAGGAAAACCAGCTTTGGGTCGTTTACAAGCGAGCAGGCAATGTTCAACAGCCTTTTGTAGCCACCGCTTAAAAGCTCTGCCCTCTTATGCCTGAAGCCGGTCAGCTTGAGCCACTTGATGAGGTAGTCTGCCTTCTCCCTGGCTTCTGACCTTCCAAGGCCGTAAATTGAGGCAAAGAAAAGCAGGTTCTGCTCAACGGTGAAAGTCATGTAAAAGCTTGGCTCCTGCGGCACAATTGAAATCTGCCTCTTGACATTCTTTTGCCTTGGGCTTGCCTCCCTTCCAAAATAGGACATTTTTCCAAAATCGGGGTCAAGCAGGCCAACAAGAACCCTTGCAAGTGTTGTTTTTCCAGCGCCATTTGGCCCAAGAAGCCCGAGGATCTCGCCCTTGCCAATGCTCAAGGAAACCCTGTTCACCGCAATCTGGTCGCCATAGGCCTTATGGATTTCAGTTGCAGCCAAAACACTTTCAGGCATTTGCAACCAATAGAAACAAAGTGGTTTATATAACTTCTTTTATAATGTATAATTTAGGGGGTAGCATTGAGAAAGGCAGTTTTTCCTGTTTTAGCGGTTGCGCTTTTGGTTATTTCAATGAGCGGTTGCCTGCAGCCTGAAAACTGCGGAAACGGGTTGTGCGAAGTGAATGAAACAAGCTATTCCTGCCCTGAGGACTGTGGGCATTCTGGGTGCATTGGGGAAAGCAACAGCGGCTTTGAGGGCATTGATGAATGCTGCCCTGGCCTTAGTGAAACGCCAAGCTGCTTTGAGGGGGAAAGGGCCTGCATCTGCGATGACAGCAAATTTACCTGCACAAAGTGTGGTGACAGGGTCTGCGGCCAGGGAGAGGACAAGTGCAACTGCCCTGCAGACTGCGGCGCTCTTAAATTTGATTCAATTTCCGTGGGAAACAGCATAATAAGGTACACTGACCTGGAATCAGTTGAGAGGGGCATTCCATTCTCAATAAAGCTTGACAACTCAAGCGTTGAGAACACGTTTGCAATTGGCGCAGGAAGGAGCTGGCAGACATTCTACTACAGGTGCAGCCCAGATGATGTTATTCTTAAAATCCATGACAATGGCTACCTGAACGGGCAAAAGCTAGAGCTTGAGGTTAACAGCTTTGGGGTGCAGATGCTTGCAGATGAGGGCTGGACCACAATACCGGACCAGAACGTTTCAAAAAAAGTAAACTTTGGGAATGTGCAGTTCACAGCATTTGGCTTTACAAAAAGCCCCCTGAGCGTGAACCTATTGGCTGACGGCAACTGCGAGTTCAGCACCCGCCCTTTTTCAGCTGCAGACTACCTTGAATTGGGCGGGGCAGAAAACTACACCACAGTTGACGGCAGGGCCGTAACAAAAACAGTTTACTACGATGACGACAATGCTGCAAGAGGGCCCCTGGCAATCCCGTTATATGTGACAAATGACTCCATAAATGGCACTTACAAGTACAGGATGCATGTGGAAACGGCAAGCTCGGCAGACGGAAGCATATACCTATTGCTTGACGCGCAGGACCTGAAAACAAAAGAGGGAACAACAATTTCATTCAATGGAACAGACACAACAGAGAACGGTATTGCTGACAGGCCATACTACTGGCCTGACACAGCAGACTTTGGAAACGCAAGGGGCGACTACCAGTACATGACAGCGCAAACAAGGGTAAGCGAGGGAAGCCGCGAAATTAAGGCAATGGTTGACACAGGGATTGGCCAAACGCTTGTAATCCCAATGCCTGGCCTGAGCTACTACAACGGCTGCGTATACTACAACAGCAATGACTACGTGCCCTGCGGCATAGACACAAACAATTCAGCTGTAACAGAAGCAGGAAGCAAGATAGAGGTAAAAAGCAGGGTTGCAAACATTATGGTGGCAGTGCCTGGAACAGCGCCAAGCACGCCGGCAGGCAGCTGATTCAGGGGCATAGCCATTTTAGCAAGGTTTTTATATAACTTGCAAGCCTAAATATTTCATCAATATAACAGGGGTGTTCTTTTGAAAAACATTGCAACAGCAGCATTAATTCTTGCTTCAATTGCAACAATTGCCTTAAGCGGGTGCATGCAGGCGCCAGAATGCGGAAACGATGTATGTGAACTGCTTGAGGATGCAATAAGCTGCCCAAATGACTGTGCAACAGGGCCCATAACCTCAGTCTGCGGAAACAGCCTTATTGAAACAGGGGAAAACTGCCGCAACTGCGCTGAAGACGTTAAATGCGGAAGGGGCTGGCTATGCTGCAATGAAGCATGCACAATTCCAGTATGCAGAAGCAACTCTGACTGCTCTGACGGTGACAGCAGCACAGAGGACATATGCATTAACCCTGGAGAGTGCAATTCAAAGTGCGATTACCCTCCTTTAGGGGCGGTCTGCGGCAACGACAAATGCGAAACATCTGAAGACGCATACACCTGCCCAGAAGACTGCGCACCATACCCATACCCAACAGCAGTTTGCGGCAACGACAAATGCGAAACATCTGAA
>JAFGDB010000025.1 GCA_016932355.1 Candidatus Iainarchaeum sp.
GAAACTGGGAGAAAAGTCAGGGGCAAGGCAATAGGCGACAGGCCTGCAGAAGATGGCCTGATGGCAAGGGGCAAGCAGGTTAAATGGAGGAAAGTAGAGGGTGTTGAACAATTTAATAGGTTAATGGACAATTTAACTTTCAGAAGGAAGGTAAGAAGGGGATAGGGAAATGGCTGCATCAGATTTAACCAAAGAGGAAATGAAGCAGATAAAGCAGGGAAATGAAAAATGCAGGCAGTGGCTAAAGGAGAACATTGGGTGGAAAGAGGAAGCATGGCCTGAAATCCCAAAGGTTGAAAAATCTGATTCTGAGGTTTTGGTTGAGGCATTCCCAATAATGGGGATTGAAAAATACATGGGAAATGCAGACAAGGCAGAGAGAATTGCATACTTCCCGCAGATAAAGATGGCGCACAATGCAACAAGGGCAGTTACCTGGCTGAAATTTGACAAGAGCCTGAAGGAAAATGTTTTCATTGTTGACGGAAAGCTGATTGAGGACCCAAAGGGATTGAAGGGAATGGATGTCATGCTGCAGAGGCTGCAGCAATGGACTGGGATAAAAACGCACTTTGCCTTTGCTTCAGCAAACATTGCAAGGGTAAAGGCGCAAGGAAAGGGTTTGGGAACAAGCGCTGCGGCTGGCGGCGCAGCAGCAATGGCATTTACAGAAGCTTTGATGCCAGAACTGAAGAAAAATAATAGGTTTTTGAGCACTTTTGCAAGGTATTTCTCAGGTTCAGGAACAAGCAGTGCCTGCGGGGGATGGAGCATCTGGCTGAGCCACAAGGGCATTAACCCAATGGAATCATATGGGGTAAGATTTGATAAAGGAGAAAGCAATATCAGGGTTGTTGCAGTTCCAATCCCCTCAAAGGTAAAAACAGAGGATGCACATGGAAGCGGGGAAGCAAGCGAATTCTATGCAGATTGGGCAAGGCACAAGGGGGAGAAGTGCATAAAATTGATGGAAGCAGTAAAGGCAGATGGTATTGGGGCAATTGGCAGGATTGCGGAGCTTGACTCAATCAATTTGTTTCACATTCTTGTGAGCGGAAAGGGCTTCTTCAACTGGGAGCCAGAAACCCTTGACCTTTTGAGGAAAGTTAATTTGATGAGAAAGGAAGAAGGCCTAACCTGCTATGCTTCAATGGACACAGGGCCAAGCCTTGCAATAATAACTACAAGGAAGGAATCAGGGCAGGTAAAGGGCATAATTGAGGAATATGTTAATGGCTTGGGCCATGCAGAGGACTGGCCAGTGCACTCTGTGGAAAAGGCAGGGCCGCCCAGGTTGCTTCCATTAAAGCAGAAAGAAGACGTGCTGACAGCAGAAGCCAAGAGGATTTTAAAGGGAAAAGGCATTACAGTTTAAAATTTTTAAAGCAAGTGAAAACCATGCCTGACTTATACATAATAAAGCTTGGTGGCTCTGTCATTACGGAAAAGGAAAAGAACAGGTTCAGGGCAAAGGAAAAGGTTATTGCAAGGATTGCCTCAGAAATAAAGAAAGCAATGGATGAGAGGCATTTCCAGCTTATTGTGGTGCATGGGGCAGGGCCATTCGGGCACACAAACGTGGCCAAATTTGGAATTGACAGCGGGGTTTTCACAGAGAAGCACAAAAAGGGCCTGGAGAAAACAATCAAGGACTGCAATTTCTTGAACAGCGTTGTAGTGGAAAAGCTGAGGAAAGCCGGGATTGAAGCAGTTGGAATTGACCCAAACAATGTTGTTGTGCAGGAAGACAAGAAAATAGTTGAATTCTACACGCGCGGCATAGAAGAGGCCCTAGGCGAGGACATTGCCCCAGTGCTATTCGGGCAGATGGTTCCAGACAAAAGCCTTAATGCAAGCGTTATGAGCGGTGATGCAGCAATTGCATTCCTTGCAAAAAGCCTCAGCCCGAAAAAGGTTTTCCTTGGAACAGATGTTGCAGGCATTTTTGATGCAGACCCAAAAAAAGAAAAGAATGCGAAAAGGATTGAGGCCATTGATTCAGGGAATTTTGAAGAGGCCATTGAAAAGGTTTCAGGCTCAAAAGCAGTTGATGTTACAGGAGGCATGAGGGGAAAGCTCCTGAAGCTCAAAGAGCATCTGCAGGGAACAAGCGCCCTTATTTTTGACGCAAGCCAGGAAGGAAATGTTTACAGAGCGCTTGCAGGAAAAAAGGTTGAGGGAACAGAACTCAGGTTCTGAAAAACTGGTTTGGTGGAGAGCTTGGCTGATGAAGGCACTGACGAATTCTTTGACGTGATTGATGAAAAGGGCAAGGTTTTGGGAAAGGAAAGGAGAAGCGCTGTGCACAGGAAAGGGCTTTTGCACAAGGGAGCATACATGTTTGTTTTGAATGGGAAAGGGCAGATTTTCATTCAAAAACGAAGCGGCTTAAAGGACTTTTTTCCAGGCAGGTGGGACATGAGCGCTGCAGAGCATTTGAAGCTTGGGGAAAGCTATGAGGGCGGCGCAGCAAGGGGCCTGAAGGAAGAGCTCGGCATTGAAAACGCCAGTGTTGAAAAGATTGGTGAAAAGGAATACCACTTCAAGTCAGAGAAAAGGGAAGACAATGAAATAAACCATGTGTTTAAGGCAAGCTTTGAGGGAGAAATCAAGCTTGACAGTGAAGAGGTAAGTGAAGGAAAGTGGATTGAAAGACAAGAGCTTTTGAAGGAAATGGAAAAAGAGCCGGAAAAGTTCACTCCCTGGCTTTTAAACTGCAAAGACCTTGTGGAAAAGCTATGAAACGGATTTTGCCAAGCCAGATTTTTCAAAGATTGGAATTGCGAGGTTGAACCAGACCTCAAACTTTTCAGGGCAATTCTTTGAATCAGAAACTGCCTCAGGAACAGGCATCAGCATTACAGCACCCTCCATCTCCTCAGGGTTTGGCTTAATGCCACCAGAGTAATTGACAGACAGAACAAGGCAGTACTCGTTCTCGCAGGTTCCATCCCCATAATCCTTTTCATAGGAAAAGCCGCCAAGCTTTTTGATTTCAAGCTTTTCAGAAATGCCATACTCGTGCTTCAGGCACCTGTGGACTGCTTGGACAAGTGTTTCATTTGCAAGCACGTGGGAAACAGGGCTGTCAAGCAAATTGCTGCCAACCTTTTTCGCAATCCTCTTGTGCAAAACAAACTCATTGCTTCCATTGACAACAAAAACTAGGAAAGCAAGGTGCTTTACCCCAGGGCAGGCATGGGCCTTTGCCCTCTCAACAGTTTTGCCTGTTTCGTTTCCGCTGGAATCAGTAACGCGAAGCTTTTGCTTGGCCCTGTCAAGCAATTTTTTATTCATAGGTAAGAAACAGAGAGTGGAAAAAGAATAAAAATTAACCCAAAAGCTTTCTCACGCGAAAAATTGGCAAATCCTGCTTCTCCAGAAGGGACTTAATGCGGTGTTTCTCGCTTCCTAAGCCCTTCCAGTCAAGAATTATGGCGCTGGGTTTGGGTTTTGTTGCAGCTATTGCACTGGAAAGCATTTCCCCACCAAGGTGGGGTAGTGCATAGCCAGGGCATATATGGCCCAAAGCATAGTCTGTTCTCAACACAAGCTTTGTAAATTCCGGGCAGTAGTGGCCGCCACCCAAAGCGATTGCTGGCCGGAAACCTCCCTCAACTGAAGTGGAACTTATTATCACGCCTGCAACTGCTTCAGCTGCCTGCTTGTCTCGCCACTGCTTTTCAGAACTGCCGAGCTCTATGAACACAGTGGGCTTGCCGAGAAAAGGGCCGTGGTGGGTTGCCTCAAGGCAAACCTCATACTGCAAATTCAAATCTTCTTTTTTCTTTTGCAAAGCGAGAAGATAATTTTTGAGCAGAAAAGCAGTTGTAGGCACAAGCTGCCTGTCTTTGCCTCCCAATTCAGCCTTGCCCCAGTTTCCAATGCAGTGCGTGGAAAGAGTTGGCTTGCCAGAGCTGGATGTGTGGGTTGAAGCAAAAATCAGGGCATCTGCCTTGATTTTTTCGGCTGAATCAGCAAAGCAGACCTGCTCCTCAACAAAATGAAGGCTTAAATGTTTGGGAAGGTTGCCCTCAAGAAAGGAAGAAATGTTCATTGCAGCAATGTTCTGCTTTGAAATCACAACGGCAAAGCGCATTTTCAATCAACAAAAGGAAAATTATTTTTTATACGATTCGGAAAGCTTTGCAAGGACTGAAACAATGTCGTCCATTGCAGAATTCACAGGCTGCTTAACCCAGAAATTAAAGGATTCCTGCAAATTGTTAGGTTCAGAGTAAGGGCTGTTGTTGAGGAAGTAGCGGTTGCTCTTCCTCTGCAGTAATTCAATTGCAATAAGCTTGTTTAAATGGTAGCGCAAAAGCTTTTCACTCACCTTCCTCTTGTACTTGGAATCAATGTAATCCTGTATGTCCAGTGTGCTGGGGTTCTGCTTCTTGTAAAGGAGGAAATGGAAAAGCGCATCCAAAACATTCAAGACAGTTGCCCTTGACTCCTGCTCGGAGACAAGGCCAAAGGAAAGTGCAAACCACCGCAAAAGAGAGCGCTTTGTTAACTGCACGCTTGGGGGAAGATCCATCTTCTTTATGGTAAAGGATTTCCTCACAAGGCCGGCTTCAGGTGACTGCATAAGAACCAACTTTTTTATACATAATTTTTTATAGGAAATAATCTTTTTCCTTTGGTAATAATTTATTCCAAGGTGGTATTTATTGGTTTCGGCAAGGCATTTGTTTTTAAACCATTCAAGGGAAAGAGGTTCATATGATTGAAATAAAAACCAGCTTTAACCCCTTCAGGATGAAGCTGGGGAGAAAGGAGCCAGTGCAGCTCTGCATTGAGCTTGTGAACAAGGACGCGGAAAACACAATGCTGTCAATGACACTTAATTTGGGGGCACAGTTCAGCATTGAAAAAAGCGGCTACAAAACATCAGCCCTTGAAAGAATTTCTGAACTCAAGCCAGGGGCAAGCAAAAAGTTCTACTACGAAATCTGGCCAAAGCAGAGCGCAAGGCCAGGGCAGCAGCCAATGCAATTAACGGTTTTGGAGCACTACCAGAACTTCAACTACGTGAAAAAGGAATACAAAAAGAACATAAGCCTGAATGTTGAAGACTAATTGAAGCTGTTCAAAAAAACGGCATTGGGATTGGCTAGAGCTTCCTCTTCTCAAGCTCAAGAAGGTGGATTTTCTCCCTGTACTCAAAAAGCCTCTCCCTGAAATAATCCTCCTTGATTGTCTGCTTGCAGAACTCTGCCTCAAGGTTCTGTATCCTGTTCCTTAAATCAGAAATGTCCAAATCAAGCTTTTTCAGCTTCCTGTCCCTGTCCATGTCAAGAGCAAGCTTGGCAGGCTTTGAGAAAAGCTTTCTTGCCCTTTTTGGAAGCAGGGAAAGGGAAACAAGGGCCTTGTGGGCAGCATAGCGCATCTCCGAGGGCAGCTTTCTTGAAGCAAGGGCCTGCCTCTTCCTCTCAACGCCGAGCTCCTTGCTCGCAACTTTTAGCTTTTTGTCATCCTTCAGGAGTTTCTTGCCAAGCAAATCCTTCTCTGTTGCATTTGCTGCAACAGCCTTCTGCAGCTGGGTTTTCTTCTTCGAGAGGGCAAGCTTCCCCCTTTTGCCCTCAAGGGAAAGCATCCTCCTATGCCTCACAAACCAGTAAAGGAAAAGCGCAATTCCAACAGCAAGGACTGCAAGCAGCAGAACAAGGAACCAGGGGAAAGGCTGCTGCACAGTAAAAGCGAACTCTGAAAGGCCGCTGTTACCCAAGGAATCAGAGGCAAAAATTGAAAGGACAGCAGTGCCCAAATCAGCATCAGAGAAAAGGTAGCTGCCAGTAAAGGAATTACCGTCAGACTGCAGAGCAATTGAAATACCGTTAAGGGAAGCATTGACATCAGGGTTTTGCACAGCTGAATTATTGTCATAAACAAGCTTGAATTTGAACTCGAGTTTCTCGCCAGGAAGGGCAAAAAGGGACTCAGGCCTTAGGAGAACAGCCCTTATAATGCCTGAATTCACGTCAAGCAACACATTTTTGCTGCCAATCATGTCAGGGGTTGAAGCAAAGAAGGCAAAGCGCTGCTCGCCCAAAGGCAAGTCAACTGGGACAGGGTAAGAAAGGGAGTAATTGCCATCGCCAAGGCTGTTCAAGTCAAATTCATTGCCAAGGGCATCGGTAACAGAAACAAGGGCATTGCCAACCAGGGCGCCGTCAGGATCCCTTAAAGTAACAAGCAGGGGCACTGTTTCCCCCCTCAAAAGAGGCCTGTCAAGGCCTGGCTGAGGCTCAATTGAAATAAGGTTCTGCTCCTCGTGGGAGCAGGATGCATCGCACTCGCCAGCATTGCTGCAAACATCAAGCGTTATAGGGTTTGAATCACCGCAATCTGCATCAGAGGAACAGGCAACAGAACAGGGCATATTGGAACAGGCTGCATCACAGGTGCCGGGATTAGAGCATGAATCAACAGTGGCTGGGTCAGAATCAAAGCAGTCCGTGTTTTCAGTGCAGGCAATAACGCAGCCGGCGTAATTGCAGTAGGAATCACAGCCCCCTGGAAAAAAGCACTGGTCGTTTGTTGAGGCAAGGCCGTCATCGCAATCAGAATTGGACTGGCACTCAACAGAACAGGATTGGTAAGAGCAGTAGGCAGAGCAGGTGCCAGGGTTAACGCAGGAATCACCGGAACTTGAGTTGTTGTCATTGCAGTTCAGGTCAGCATAGCAGGCAATGGAACAAGGCTCATTAGAGCAGGAAGCAGAGCATGTTCCGGGATTAAGGCAGATGTCAGTTGTAAGTGAATTGGAATCATTGCAGGCAGAGTTTGAATCGCAAGCAGGGGTGCAGGAAACATTGTGTGAGCAGCTTGCGCTGCAGGTTCCAGGATTGTTGCACACATCAGTGGTGAGGGAATTGGAATCATCACAGCCAGCAGCAGAATTGCAGGCAACAGAACAGGCAGAATAAGAACAGGAAGCAGAACAAGAGCCAGCATTAGCACAGGTGTCAGCAGTGAGGGAATTGGAATCATCACAGCCAGCAGCAGAATTGCAGGCAACGTGGCAAACAGTGTGATTGCAATCAGAAGAACAAGTGCCGGGGTTAAGGCAGGTGTCAGTAGTCAACGCGTTATTGTCATTGCAGCCAGCATCAGAATTGCACTCAATTGTACAAACAACGTGGTTGCAGTCAGAATTGCAGGCGCCGGGGTTAAGGCAAGCATCTGTTGTCAAAGTATTGCCATCATTGCAGTCTAGATCAGAAGTGCATTCAAAGGCTCCAGGGCAGTCGCCTGGGCAAGTAATACATGTTTCAGAACCATCACAGTCAGCATCGCCACAGCACGTGCCTGTTGCATTTCCTGCAGCATCACAATCAGGGTCAATCCCAAAGCAAGCAGTGCTTTGGCAGACGTTATCGCAAGCGGTTGAGCATCCAGAACAGCTGCCGCTAACGCAATATTCATTGGCTGAACAGGCAACAGGCGAGCTGCTGCAGCACTGCACCCAAGTTTGTGAATTAAGGCAAATTCTTGTTGTTGTGGCTAGGCCATCACAGCCAGCAACAAAGTTTGAACAGCCGCCATACCCAGAACAGGTTGAATGGCAGATTGTATCAGCATTTGCTGAACAGTCAGCATCACAACAGTCATTGGGGCAGTCACTGTAAGCCTCACCCGGATTGCAAAGACCGTTATTATTGCACTCAAAGTAAATTGTAAAAAAGCCGGTGGTATGGCTGTGCAGGGCAGGCGACAACAGAAAGCCAGCTGCAGCCAAAGCCACAAGCAATGCGGCAATTGCAATTTCCCTTTTCATTTCAGGAAATATAAAGGCATAAATAGTATTTAAACATTCAGAGTGGACTGGCGCAAAAGGAAAGGATTAATAACCAGGAGAGAGTAAAAAATTATTCAAAGAGGTTGAAAAATGCCAAAAAGACAAAGGCCGAAAAGCCAGTGGCCGGCAGCAAAGAGAAGGGCACTGAAAGCAAGTGGCTTGAAAAGGATTAGCCCAAGCAAGGCAGAGAGAAGGGTATATGGACAGGCAATGGCAAAAATCCTTGGATACAAGCCCTTAAAATTAAGCGATGTTGTGGCAAAGCCAAGCAGGTACAGGTTAAAGGCAAGGCAGCTGGTTCGGGAAACAACAAAGGAGTGGGTACCGGCTGAATACAGGCAGGAACCAATCCCCTGGCAGAAGCAAAGGACCTGGGGGCCAACAGAAAGGCAGGTTCTTGTAAGGCCAGGAAGATATGTAAATGTAAAAGGAAAAGTAACCGGGGAAAGGCTGGTTGTGAAAAGGGTTACAAAGGGCCATGGCAAAAGAAAGGGAAGCAGCAGCGGGGAAAGGGTAAGCCACAAGACAGGGAGTTTAAAAGCAAGAGTAAGCAAGGCAAAAAAGCTCGGCGGAAAAAGGGGGGCAAGGCCAAGAAGGGCAAAAAAGAAGAAAAAGAAAAGATAATTTTTTTTAAAGGGAGAAAAGCAAGCGAAGAAAAACAAGAAATTGGAAAAAAAGGAAACCAAGAAAAGAAGCAATAAAAGAGGTGAAAAAATGGCAGCAAAAAGAAGAACAATAGCAACAACAGGAAGAAGGAAGAGCTTTCCTGGAATGCACGTGCACAATCAAAAACGCAGCGGAAAAGGCGGGGCAAGGAAGAAGAGCAGAAGGTAAATCTGGAAAGAAAAGATTAGTTATGTAGTTAAATGCTACATAACATATTAACTTATTTTGCCTTTGCTATTTTTGGAAAAAGCTTAACAAGCAGCCTAAAGTCCGTCATTAGGGCTTTTTCCTCTATTTCAGTAATGGCCAGGTGCAGTGGCTCTGCAGCGCTTTTTCTATTCAAATTAGCCCAAAGGGCGTAGCCTCCTTGCTGCAGCTCTGCAAGCGGCTTTTTCATGCCCTCGCGGAATAGGTGCACTTCAATCTGGGCCCTTTCGCTCGGCCCCTTTGCCCCAAGCCAGGTCATTACCTTTACAGCGCCTTCAACTGTTTGAAGCTGCCTTTGGGCTGTTCTCCTGTGTGCTGTTTGGTGCCTCTGCCTTTTGTAAACAAAACGCTTTTCAGGCATACAATATTTTACGCTGTCCTTGAATAAAAAACTGCGCAAAACAGGCCTAACTTCTACATAACCGTATTCCCACCCTGCCAAAAACCCCACTCCCTTTGCGCCACCCCCAGTTCCACTATTCAAAAATTGCACTAATTTTTTGCATTTTTTTTCAAAGTTCTAGAGGTAGAAACGCGGCATAATGTTGATTATACTGTATAATAGAGTAGAATGGGTTGTTTTGGCCTGCGCGCGCATTCTGGGGGCATTAGGGGCGAATTTGGTTGGTTTTTTGCGCGCCTTTGGTTCAGGAGATGGGCTAAATGCCTAGCCCAGGCATTAACCAGGGGTTGCGCCAACTCTTGAGGAACAGGGGGGCATATCTTGGAAACTGATTTTAGGGAGCGGGGTTGGCCCAAAATCGAACTCTGTGTTATGTAGAAGTCGGGCGGGTTATGGCCATCCGCCTGTTCTGGCTGCGGCTTCTCTCTCTGCAGCCTCTATTTTTCTAACAACCTCTGCATAAGTCTCCCTCCCTGTTGTAGTATAGTGCAGTCTAGTGAGGGGAAATCTTGGTTTTGAAACAGCAGGCCTTGTTGGTTTGCGCCTAACCTTTTTCTTTTTTGCCTTTTTCTTTGCCCTTTTGGCCTTTTTAACAGCTTTGAGTTTTGGAACATCAGGGGCTTTTCTCTTTAAAGGCGCAGGAATAGCTGCATAGGGGATGTGTGCAAGAACTTTGTTGCTCTTTTGGTCTACTATTGTAACCCCTCTTGACGAGACACAAACAAGGACATTTTGCCCCTTGTATTTTTCAAGCCTTATTGGGTACAAGGCCCAGGGGCCTCTCTTAATAAAAATCAAGCCCTTTTTGCTAAGGGCCATTGGAACTGCTTTAACTCGAGCACGAAGTTTTACTTCACAAGTACAGCGCTTTAAAACATCTGGTGCGTGGTTCTTCAAAGCCTGTGTTATTGTAATTGGTTTTGGCGGCATGCAAAGTAATTAGAGTATTTTGAAGAATTTAATTCTTGCCCTAAGCCAATGCAAGGCCTTTACAATAAATAAAGGAAAGGGGAAAGGCGGGAAAAAGAAATAAATGTCCTAAAATTTGTGTTTTATTTTAAAGATTTTTGAGTTTGGCTATTTTTTCCCTGCCGTTTTTTGTTTTTGAGAGTTTTTTGTAGAATTGGTTTGCGCTTTCAATCTGTGAGTTGATGAAGGGGGCGAGCTGCTTTTGGCAGTCTTTCATGTTTTCTTTGCAAAGCATTGCCTGCCTCTCCACTGTCTGCATTCGCTCGTTTTTCATGTTAATCATTTTAGCCTGGCCCTTCTTATTAACCTTTTTATTCCATGCTTTTTGCCCCTATCTGGCTTTTAGCCTGAGCTTTCTTATCAAGCTCTTGATTTCTTTTACTTTGCCTTCATCAATCTTTTCTGCGTAGATTACCCTCAAATGCCTTGCGTCCTCCAAATCCTTTGGCGATTTTAGCAGCTCTTCCTTGAAGGCAAGGTTTGCTTCAATGCTTGAGAAGAAGAAGGGCAGGTTTGTCAGCGGAAGCTTTTTTCTCTCCCCAATCTGGTTTTCATCCAAGGCATCCTTTGCAAGCTTTAATTCAATTTCCGGAACAAATTGGCCTTTTCTCACATAGCGCAAGCTAAGGTTCTCCTTCAAATAGTCTTTGAAAAGCATTTCAGGGCCTGAGCCCTGCAAACACTCGAACCCGGCTTTTAATGCGCCCTTGTGCAAAGCCTCAAATTTCTGAATGGGAATTCTTTCAACTATTATATCAATGTCCTCTGTGCCTCTTGCCCTCCCGTGGGAGATTGCAACAAAACCTGAAACAATAATGTACTTTATTCTACTTTTATCAAGAACCCCTACAAAATCCCCTGCAAACTGGTTCAACAGGTTTTTGTCATTAACCAAGCGTTCCATAAAAATACAATTGCTTCAAACCATTTAAAACCGCTTTGAAAGAGCACTGTTCCTGTATTCTTGCCCTGGGGAAAAAAAAGGCGGGAAAAAGAAATAACTGTCCTAAAATTTGTGTTATTTTTACATTAACATGTCCTTTACTATTTCCAGCTGCCTTACTCTAGCGCGCCTTTTTTGCTCAAGCTCGTGGTCCTTTCTCCACGCCCTTCTGGCCTTTTCTTGCTGGCCTGCTTTTGTATAAGCCCTTGCCTTGTTAACCTGCTCCTGAATCTGGTTGTTAAGGCCTTCAATGCTTGCCTCTATTTTCGGAATCTGCCTCTCCCTGAATTTCCTTATTGCAATCGGGTCTGGCTCAAGGGCTTCAACAGCCCTTTCAAACTGGGAAAACAATATGTCTGCCTTCAAAATTTTCTTGTTTCTTTTGCACCTAATCCTTGCAATGCGCAGGGCTCTCAATGCAGCCTCTGCCCTTCGGGAAGCAGGGCCCTTGCCGCTCACAAGTCTTGTTACAATCCTTAGCCTTGTACGCTTTTTAGCTTTTGCTGCGGCCATCCAATTCAATAGAATTAAGGGCAAGGGATTATTTAACTTTTCCTAATAAGGTTGAGCTTCTCTTTTCTGGGCATTTTCTTTATTTCTGCCTCGCGCTTCATTGCCTCTTTCCTTGTTTTTTTCCTTTGAACGAAAACAAGCTTTACAGGAAGCCTTGACCTTGTATACCTTGAAGCCTTTCCCTTCTTGTGCAATTCAAGCCTTGCCTTGATGTCCTTTGCATAACCACAGTAAAGGCTCTTGCCCCTGCACTGCAAGAGGTAGACAGAGAACATGGAAAAGAATAAGGAATTGAAAGAATTTAATTGCTTCTATTAAGGGCTGCTTGCTTGTTTGGCCCTTTGCCTTTGCTTTTTTCTCTCAATAGCTGCCTTTACCTTCCTGCTTATGGACGATGTTCTCTTCAGCAAGGCGGCTCTGTGCTGTTCCGTTCCCATTGTGCCTGTCCTGAATGTCCTTGAAATTGAGATATGCCCGTTTTGCCTTGAGATTGCGCCAATGTCCTGCAGCTCATGGAGCCCTGTTTCAAGGCGGGTTTGGCTAAGCCCGGTTTTCTCGGGGAGGTTGTTCAGCAGCCAGCCCCTATTTACTGCAAGGTGCGGCCTTTTAACTGCCTCATCAAGTATTGCCCACCTTGCCCTGTTTCCCTCTTCACTTTTGTTTAGGCCGCGTGCTCTCTCAATATGGTTTGACAGGGCGATTGAGTCAAGGGAATCCATTGTTGGAACCCTGAAATTGGAGATTGATTCAGTGGAATGGCCTAAAAGCACGGTGTATGTTGGCTTAATGCCCTTCTCCCTGGCGGCAAGGACTTTCCTCAGGAGTTTTGCCGCGCCCATCCTTTCCTTTAAATCACCCATTCTGCGCCATTTGGGCAGGACTTTTTTCAGTATTTCTGCCGCGTGGGCGTTCTCAAGCGGCTGGAGCACGTTTCTCTTTATTTTGCCCTTCTTCAAGTCCCTTAGAGGAAGGCCCAGTGCCGCTTGGTAGTATGCGGGCGGTATCCTTTCAACCCCGTACCTTTTGGGGTCAAGCTTTATTGATTCAAAGAATGCAACCTTTGTTTTTAAAGCAGAAAAGGTCACTGGCCTGCCTTTGCCCCTTTTTACCAGTTCAAGGATTCTTTTTTCACCAATTCCCTTTTCCTTCAGGAAATTGAACAGCTGCTGCTGGTGTGGTGTAAGCCTGTGCTTTGAACTGAACCTTTCAAGGTATTGCTGGAATTTTGGCTCTGTGAGGGAAAGCACATAGGTTAATCTGTTTACAGGCGCATTTGCCTCGCGCATCCTTTGGATTCTGCCCCTTGCTTTCTCCAGAGTTATGGACTTGGCTGTTGTTAGGTATCTTGCCCCCTTTGCGGTAATTCCGTGCTTGGCTGTTGCTTTGTGGAGGGCTTTTGCCCTTCTGCTTATTTCTGGTGAAGAAAGCTTTGGCATCTATGAAAACCCATTATAACTGTTTCTCATTTTCCCGCCTTGTTTTCGGACATGCATCTATTCGTGCATGCGCTTACCAATGGTGTTTGGCAGCAAGAGGCACACTATGTAAAGCCAGTTCAAGG
This sequence comes from Candidatus Iainarchaeum sp., assembly GCA_016932355.1. Lineage (GTDB taxonomy): Archaea > Iainarchaeota > Iainarchaeia > Iainarchaeales > JAFGDB01. The sequence continues at coordinate 13,067 of JAFGDB010000025.1, forward strand.
TTTGGGTTAGTTCAGGGCACATTCATAACTAATGTGCATACCCTTAAAAAATTTAAGCACTAAATAATAAAGAAATGGCTGAAACAATTGGCGCAAAGGAATTGAAGCAGGCCCTGGAAAAGGTTTCAAGCAATGACTTGAACCAGGTTGCAGAGGGCATAGCCATTGCAGCAGGCATTGAATCAGAGGGCATTGCATTCTATGAGAAGCAGGCTGCCCTATTTGAAGGGGAAACCAAATCCTTCTTTACATTCCTTGCAGGGCAGGAGAAAGAGCACCTGCAGGCAATAAATGAATTGAAGAACACCCTGGAGAAAACGGGCCAGTGGGTTGAAATCATGCTCCCTGAACTGAAAAAACCAAAGATTTTCTCAAAAAAGGACTGGGATAAGGGGAACAAGGACGGGCTTACAGCAGTGCTTTTCGCGCTTTGGAAGGAAAAGCAGGCAAGGGAATTCTACGAGGGCGTTGCCAAGGCCATACAGGATGAGGGGGCAAAGCAATTCTTCCTTGCACTGGCAGAGTTTGAGAAAATGCACGCAGCCCTGCTTGAGGAATATGTTGAGGACAGCTACTACACCCATGAGCTGATAATGGGCTAGCAAATAATTTAAATAATAGAAAGTGGCAAGTTATAACCAAATGCCCCAAAAATTAAGCTGGAATAAAATAAAACTCGCGATTTTCAGCGCTCTTGCAGTCTGGTTCTTTATCCTTTTCTTGGCGGGGCTGCCGCCATACCCATACTTCCTAATGCAGCTTCTTGGGTTTGAAGGCGTCCAAAGCATTCAAGGTTACTTGCAGTATTTCTCAAGCATTGGATTTTGGATAAACAGCTTTTTATACTTCATAATAGCAATACAGGCAATTTACATAGCCTGGCTTATAATCCAAAAAGCTTTTGGGCTAAAAGGCCTTAAAAAGAGCAAAACATCAAAAGCGGAGGAGCTTGTTAAAACCCATGCAACCAGGACCTCAGTTCACTTCTTCCACTACGCAATAGTAGCGTTTGTATCAGGCATTGTTTTTGCAATGGTTTTGACAGTGTTTTTGGTTTTTTACCTAATGGGGGGGCTTGAAAATGGCCAGGCAAATATGCCGGAAAACGCAGATTTCTTTGTAAACCTGTTCTTTGTCATTTTCTTCGGGATACTGGCTGGAGAGCAGGCCTTTTGGGCAAGGTTGCATTCCAGGGCTGGTGTAAGAGAGGCATGAGGGGCAGTAGAATAAAGGGGGCAAGCAAAACAGAAAAAAATATGTTATGTAGAAGTATGGCTTTTGGGCTTTTTCCTGATTTTCAAAAAAAGAGAACAGAAAAACCCTGGAAGAAAAAACACAGGGCAGATTCCTGCCTGGAAAATTCTGAAAAACCCAGCCTGGAAAAACCCGGAAAATGAATGCCCCAACCAAAAACCATTGCTGGCCAGCCCTGGAAACAACCTTTTCCCCCAGGCCCTGGCAGCCAAAACCCCTGAAATCCTTTTCCCCTGCCACAAAACAGCCCAAAATAAAAACCTAATTCAGGACTGGAAAATAGTTTCCATTCTAAACCAATTGCATGCGCAGGGCTTTGCAAATCAAACGATTTTGCGGCTTTTGCCATGTTTTAGCAAATAGGGGCAGGGGTTTCAGGGCAAAAAGGGTGGAAAAATTAATTTTGGATTTTTGGGCAAAAAAAATTTGAGGAAAAAACCTGAAAAAAGTTATGTATAAAGCACCTTTATTGTTTGTTTTCTGCACTTTGAGCCAAAATCGGGTTTTCAGAGCAGGAACAAACTATTGGTTTTAAAATGTTTTATGGGCATGATTGCCTAGAGGTGTTTTTTTGAAAGTAAGTGAATTAAAGCCAAGGACCCCTGTGCCTGAAATCACTTTGGAAATAGTAAGCAAGGGCGAAACAAGGGAGTTTGCAAACGATAGGGGCAGCGGAAAGGTCTGCTCTGCAGCCGGAAAGGATGAGGACGGAACAGAGGTTGCAATTTCACTCTGGAACGAGCAGTGCGACCAGGTTAAGGAAGGGGACAAGGTAAAGATTGAGAGCGGCTGGTGCAGCGAATACCAGGGGCAAAAGCAGGTTAGCAGCGGCAAAATGGGAAAACTGACTGTTTTGTAATTAAATGCCCAGTTTTCTAAAGGCTTCTTCAACTGTTTTATTGTTTACATATGGCTTGTGGTGCCTAAAGCCCCCGCCAAAAGAGTGGGGTATGTGCAAAAGCTCGTGAATCAGTGTTTTTGTCTGCTCTTCAGGCTGCATTTTTCCAAACCTTTCACTGATTAACTCAATCACATAAAAAGGCTTTTGGGCCATTCCAAGCTGCATTACCTTGCCCAAGGTGTGGATTCTTGCAATAATCCTCCTTGTTTTTGTGCCAGTGCTTTGAACACAGGCTATTCTCCCCAAATCAATGTGGTCAAACTGCAGCTGCCTTGCAAGCCCCCTTGCTTTTTCAGTCCATTCCTCGGAGAAAGAGTAGCGCATCAATGGAATAAAAGAGGACCAATTTAAAAATTTGTTCAATAAGCCCCTGAAACGGAAACAGCACATGCTTGCAAATTAACCCAACCCCAAATTACCTGCAGCGGTTCCAGCCCCTGCTTGCAAAATCTTCCCTGAATTCGGCAGCCAATGCCTTTTCCCCAGAAGTAAGGCAGCCCTTAACAAGCTTTACGCCAAACTCTGATTCAAAACCCTTTTTCAACGCAGACATAACTTTTCCGGCTGAAACAGGCCTGCCAAGCTCCCTTTCAAGAGAGGTGACCCTGTCCTTCACGCTTGCAATCATCTTCCCCCTTATCTTCTCGTCAGGCACTTTCAAAACAGAGAACATTTTTTCAACGTCAACCTGCATCAAAACAGTGCCGTGCTGCAGTATCCCTTTCTCCCTCCTTGTCTGCGCGCACCCTGAAATTTTCCTGCCGTTTGCCACCAAGTCATTCAGCGGAACATAAGCTGCATCCACCCCAAGGAATGCCAGGCCCCTGATAACCGCGCCGCATATCTTCCCGTAAGATTCTTTCAATGCGCTTGGAACAACCCCGCTTTCCTCATCCAAAACAATGCTGTAGGTGATTTCCTTGTCATGGAAAACAGCACCGCCGCCTGTAATCCTCCTTACAACATCAATGCCGTGCTTACTGCAGGCATTCAAATCAACCTCCTGCTCCAGCCCCTGAAAGCAGCCAATGCTTACCGCTGCCGGTTTCCATTGGTAGAGCCTCACTGTTGGCTTTGGTCTTGAGAAAAGGACTGCCTTGTCAATTGCCATGTTTGTGAATGCATCCATTGGCTTGCCAACCATCAAACGCCAGCCCAATCAACACCACCAGCCCCAGCAACACAGCCAGCCATCAAATGCAATTTCATTGCAATTGCCCCCTTTTGCCAATGCTGTCACGCCCAATTGCCATTTTATGCCCTGCCCTTGCCAGACTGCCTCAAGCCCATGCAGCTGTGCTTCTGCCTGCGATGACCTAAACTTGACCAGACTGCCCACTTGCCATTTTTACTGCGTGGGCAATTGCCTCAGGGCTTACGCCAAAAAGGGTTATCGAGTTTTCCTCAACAGCCCTTTCTATTGCCCCCTGCAGCTCTTCCAGTGTTTTGCCCTTTGCTGCTGCCTCAACCAATTCAATGCCATGCTCTGGGTGCATGAAAAAATCCCCGGTAATCTTCAACGCCAGAACCAGCTCTCCCTGAAACTCGGCGCGCACCCTTACAAGCTTGCCGTTCGGAACCTTGTAGTCAAAACAGGAAATCATTGCCCACACCTAAAAATCCGGTGAAAAAAATTGTATAAAGCTTTCCCTTCTGGAAACATTCAGAGAAGGCCGCCGATTATTCCTTCAACTGCCTCAGGGAAGAACACAACCAGCAGGGTGAGGAACACCAACACAAGGACACCTTCATCCAGCTTGTACCACATGACAAACATTGCCACTATTGGAATCAGAAAAACTAGGGGGCTTACCTGCATTGTTGCAACCAAGTAACCAGAAAAAAGCCCAAGCGTGAAAATCAGCAGCAGAATGGTGCCAACCTTCAGGGCCAGCACAGGCAGGGCCTTGACAACCTTTCCGAAAAAATTTGCAACAACAGCCATAATAAAATTGCAGCCTGCAAAGTATTTAAACCTGCTTTTTCAGGATTTAGGAAGAAACGGCTGCAGTGCCCTGGCTTTACATTGGATGGGGCTTAGCAAGAAAATAGTTGCACTGCCGCCTGATTTCACACTGCATGCATTTTGGGTTTCTCGGCAGGCAGACAGCCTGCCCGTATTTCACCATCAAATGGTTTAATTCAATCCAATGCTTTTTTGGAATTGCCTTTTCCAAAGCAGCCTCTGTCTGCTCAGGGCTTGCTGTTTTAACCAGGCCAACCCTGTTTGAAATCCGGTGCACATGAACATCCACAGGAATTGCCTCAACCCCAAAACCGTAAACAAGAACGCAGTTTGCTGTTTTTCTTCCAACACCGGGCAGGGAAACAAGGCTTTCCAAATCGCTTGGAACCACGCCGCCATTCTTTTCCACTATCCTGGCACTGATTTCCTTCACTCTTTTAGCCTTAACCTTGTAAAAACCCGCAGGCCTTACCAGTTTTCTTATATCTGCCAGTGGTGCAGCAGCTATTTCCCCTGCAGTGCTATACCTTTCAAACAGCTGGTCTGTTGCCAGCGCTGTGTTTGCATCCCTTGTCCTCTGGCTTAACACAGTGGCAATCAAAACCATGAAGGGGTCTTTGCTCAGGACAACTGAACTGCCTTGAACCGCTTTTTTCATAGCCCTTAAAATTGCAGAAATGTCTTTAGGCATGTTAAATAAAAGAAGCAGGGATATTTAAAAAAACCAACCAATTTTAACCCCAGGGCAAAAACAAGGGAACAGGGGGTTAAACTTGTTTAACCGGGTTGAAGTAAATTTCCTTGCACTGCACGCTGCAGAACATCCTGCTGTACATGTCTGTTGTTTCCTCAATTGATTTGCCGCAGTTTACGCAGCGCCAGACTTTCCGCTCAGCAAAATTTGGGGCTCTCTGAGCTGTTAGCGTTACACCCAAATGCCTCACCTCGGATTAAATAAGCAAACAAAGGGAATTTAAGGCTATTTCCTTCAAAAAGCAAACCCGAAAGGCCTGCCTTGGTATGAAAAGGAAATTGGGCTATCTCTTCTTCCTGCCCTTTTTTGCCTTTGCCTTTTTAGCTGGCTTTTCCTCAGGCTCTTCCTCAACAGGTTCAGCGTCTTCGGATTCTGCTACCTCTTCAGCCTCTTCCTCAACATCCTCTGCCTCAAGCTGCTCATCAGCAGGCACTTCCTCAGATTCCTCAGCGGCCTCATCTGAATCCCCTGAATCAGAAGCTTCCTCAACCTCTTCCTCAGAGCCCTCAGACTCTTCAGGCACTTCCTCAGATTCCTCAGCGGCCTCATCTGAATCCCCTGAATCAGAAGCTTCCTCAACCTCTTCCTCAGACTCTTCAGCCCCTTCAGCAGAGCCCTCAACAGCCTGGGCTTCACCTGCCACTGTTCCAAAAGCAACCTTGCCCCTCACTGCATCAATTTTTACCTTTATCTTCTGGCCTGGCTTGGCGTTTGGAACAATTACAACAAAGCCTTTGACCTTTCCAATGCCGTCTCCTTTGGCACCAGTGGCCTCTATTTCCACATCATATGTCTTTCCTTCTTCAACAGGCTTCTCTCCTTCAAACCTTCGCCTGTTATATTTACTGTATGGCAATTAATCCACCTCCAATTTTATGCAAAAAAAATGGGACTGGCCCAAAAAAAAATTCATTTCAAAGCCCCCAGCTTAAAGGCGCTTAAAACAGATAAAAAACACATTTAATTAAACCCCAGAACCAGTAATTTTCAATACTTAACCACACCAAGCGATAACTAATTTAACCAGAGCAATGGTTTTTAAAGTTATGGCAAATGCCCAAAAAATAAAAGGAAAGGGCAAAAGCCAGTTTACTTTGCGAGTGTGGGCTCTTTTGATAGGGTGTAAAAGGCTTTCAACGCAACCACCAATACTGCTGGTGCTGCAAACAGTGAAATCCCGCCCAGAATGCTGACAAGGTATTCCCCAACATAGGGAATTACGCTAAGCGCTGCGCCTGGGATGCCAATTGCAATCAAAGCAATGCCTGCAATCAAGAAATCCTGGATCTCTTTGTCAGCTATGTTCACAAAGCCCACAACAAGGCCCAAGACCACCAGTGCAAGTGGCACATACTCAATACCAGGGTAATCCACAGCAGCTGCTGCGGCCGCCCCTGCAATGATAGCAATGATTATGCCTATCAGAAATGCCCACGAACCAATTTTTTGCTGGTTGACCATTTCTAACAGTACCTCCAGCAACTTAGAAGGAATAAGTAATATTTAAAGTTATCCCCATTGCAGAAGCTAGCTAAACAAAAAACAAACTAATTGAGCTTAAAACCAGTTTTAAAACTGAAAAAAAATTACTCTTTAGTCTTCTTTCTGTTGGCCCCAAAATTCGCATACTTTCTATACTTCTGCATTGTCCATGCCGGGGGCTGCTTTTTCCTCAGCTTGAATTCCTCTTCAAGCAAACGAATTCTCATCTCTTCATTTACAACCATGTCCATAAAATCCACCTTCTTTGCAATACGCCAAACAAATGCTCAAAAGTAGGGTTATAATGCATTAATATTATTGGTTAACGTATTTAAAAATATATTGTATTTATTAGTTACAACCATGGAACAAGTAGCACTAATGTTTGTAAGAGGCGCCTTCTTTTTCATAGTGGGGGTAATCCTGGCAACGCTTTTTGTATGGTGCCTTGTTGAAGGCGCTATGTCACACCTGTCCTCAGGCCCCTATACCCTGGCATATTACTTTGCCTCATTTGTGGCAGGGGTTGGAGCATTCACGCTCTACCACGAAGCAAAATCGGTGCTTCACTACGCCCAAATTTCAAAGTAACCCAAACAGCCAAACAAACGCAGGCCTTGCCAAAAATCAGTTGGGGCAAATGCAAGGCAATTAACCCTTTTTCTTTAAACTTTTCCCTTGGGGCTTTGGCTTCTTAAAGCCCTCTGCCTCTTCCCATTCCTCAATATCCTCAGTATCCAGGCCTAGCTGGGAAAGGTATTTCTCATGCTCCTTTGCATCAAGCTTGTCAAACCACTCATTCCATGCCTTGTCAGCCGGGTTGTGGATGGCCTTGCTTGGTTTCAGTTTTGCTTTCATAGGCATAAAAACCAAAAGAAGAGAGGAATGAAAAATATTAAAATAGAACTGCCTAAAAACAAAAAAAATTTAAAAAACCAGCAGAAAGAAACAGGCAAAGAAACCAGGCGCAAAAAAAGGGGCTAAGGCAAATGCAGGCGGCAGGAAAAACAGGCCAGCACACAACAGCCCAAAAACAATAAAAACAAGTTAATGCCAAAAAAACAAGGCAAACAAAAACAATAAAAACAAGTTAATGTTATTAATTCAATGGAACAGATTATGCCGCAAAATGAAAACCGGAAAAACTTGCCGGATGAAGAAATTGGAAAGGCAAAACAAAGGGAAAACGGCGGGGCCTTAGAAAAAAATGAAGAGCAAAGCAGGTGGCTGAAAAAATTTAGGCAGGAATTAATCATTGGGGGGTATAGCACAAGGACCCAAAAGATGTACATGTACTATGTTAAAATGTTCCTAAAGTCAATTGAAAAAGACATTGAAAAAGTTGAAAGGGACGACATAGTTGGCTTCCTGGCAGAGCGCAAAGAAAAGGAAAACGTGAGCAATGCGACACTTGCATTAATACACGCTGCGCTGAGGTTTTTCTTCCACGACATTGTTGGGAAAAAAATTGTTGAAGACATAAAAACGCCAAGAAAGGCAAAAAAGCTGCCCGTGGTCTTGACAAAGGAAGAGGTAAAAGCGCTTATCCTGGCAACCAAAGCAAAGAGGAACAGGCTGATTGTTCAATTCCTATACAGCACAGGCTGCAGGGTAAGCGAGGCAACCAAGCTGCAGGTAACTGACCTAAACTTAAAGGAGAGGATTGCAACTGTAAAAGGCGGCAAAGGGAACAAGGACAGGACAATAATACTGTCCAAGGAATGGATAAAGGGCATTAAAAAATACCTCGCCAGAAAGAAGGCGAAAACCCCATACGTGTTCAGCAAAAAGAATGGGAAACCAATCTCTACAGACACTGTTCAAAGGATTGTGAAAAAGGCGGCTGAAAAGGCAGGCATAGAAAAAGAGGTTACCCCGCACAAACTCAGACACAGCTATGCCACACACCTCCTAGAGGCTGGCGAAAACATAAGAAAAATTCAGGAACTTTTAGGCCACACAAACCTGAACACAACCCAGATCTACACCCAGGTTTCCATCCAAGAATTGAAGAAAGTGCAAAGCCCGCTTGACAAACTGTAACGCAGTGAAAGCCAGCCCCCGCACTTCCAATATTCAAGGGGGTTATTTGAAAAGAAGGGGAGCAAAAAGCAGGAAATTAAGTTATGTATAAGGGCGGGATCCCCTTCTTGCGCTAAAAACAGGGAAGGCACAAAGTTATGTATAGATACTATAGAAGCTGGGCTTTAACAAAAGATTTATATATCTAAAAGCGTTTAATAGTATAGGAAATTTTTTAGGAGGCCCGTAAAATGACGATTCGGTTGTCAAAGATGTTCGGCATGGACATATACACTGCAGATGCACAGTACAAGGGGAAGGTCTTTGATCTGGTTATTAACCTTGAGAAGGGGAGAATTGAAACAGTAACAACAGAGCCCCTTAAAGCAAAGACAAAGCAGGAAGCCAAGAAAATAATCAGTGAAAAAAGCATACCTTACAAGAATGTCAGGTCAGCTAAGGACATACTTATTGTTGGAAACAAGGGGAGCAGCCCTGAGCCTGCCAAACCAGAACCTACTCATTATAGGTATAGAAGAAGGTAAAACCTGCCCCTTTCTTCCCTTTTCTTTTCTTGCAAAATAAAACCTATTTCTTGCGCTCTTTAAAGAATTTGATTAGGGTATAACCCTCAATATTTTTATATACTTCTGTTTTATATTATACATAAGCAATTCTAATAATATAATAAACCAAATACTGGAAGTGTGGGGTGTCAATGGGTTTAAAGGGCTATTTTATACAGTACAAATTTATCATCCCTGATAATTTGAAGCATTCCTCTTATACCTACCAAAAGCTCTTCAGGGCGCTTTACGGTTATACCCAGGCTGTTTTTAAATCAAGCGGAAAAACATACCACTACCACAGGGAGGGGGTGCTTTCAGCCGTGCCCTACATAAGGCCAGGCAAGAACTGTGTTATTATCCCTCCTGGGGTGTTTCAAAAGCTTATTGAATTCTTTAAAACCGGTAAAAACCCGGCTCATGCCTGGAGGGGCAAAGGCGAGTGGAAGGCAGTTTACTATATGAATGAAAAGGATATTGATGAAACCACTGCCCTAAAATCCATTGAGGGAATGCTTGAAAGGAAGTATGTCCTTACCAATGCAAAAGAGCATGAGAAGCTAATCAACGAGCTGAACATTGCTGCTGAAAAAGGCAAATCCGGTCTTGACCCAGGATATCTCAGCCTGCTTCTGGCAGAAGCCCAGCCAATAGTTTCAAACGACTGGTTCAAGCAGGTTTACAATCAGTCAGGCAAGCTTAAAGAGTTTTACTCCAGCTACAAAAAATTGAAAGGGGTTTAAGTTCCCTTAATTTAAATAACTGCTTCATTTTCTTCGCCTGTTTTATGGCTGCCCAAAGCCGGCTTTTTGCGTCCAACTGCCATCGTTTTCTACTGGTTTTGCCCACTGCTATTTTCACTGTTCTTTTTTGGCTTTGCGCCCTGTGGTGGCCCCAGGGCAATCACATCCCGCTTGGCTAAGGCGGTTTCCACCTTTTCCCTTGCCTGTTCCTCCTGTTCCTTCCTTTTGATTATTATGTCCCTTTTTCTCCACTGCCTTTTTCCACCCACATTTGTGCTCTCCATAAGCCCGATGTCGTCCATTGTCTTTAGGTAGGGGTAAAGGCTCCTTTCATTCTTGTATTCTACATTGAAAATTTCCTTTACCCTTCTCCTTATCTCCTGCATATCAACCCATTCTTCAAAGCCGAGGACACTTGAAAGGTGAAATGCCTGGGTGTTTTCCTTAAATTTCAGATAATCCCAAACAGAGTGTATCTCCTCTGCCTTTTTAGGCTGCTGGCCCTGTTCTATGTATATTTTTTTGTCTTCCTCCGAGCTCCATTTATCCGCGCGTTTGAATGCGCCGATCACTGCCCTTATCATTTTTTTAAAAATCATCATTATTATAATGACAGTAATTACTTATAATAATTACGGTTATGAGGCGTAATTACTGTAATTATTGGTAATGAATATTTTTTTGTGTTTTTTAGTAAACCCCCGGGGGTGAGGCACAGTTTCTTGCCATTTTTTCCAAATTTTTCCTGGCTCTTGGTTAGTTTGTTTTCCCCTGTTTTAATTGTCCTTTGGTGAGTGTGTTATTTCCCCCCTTTTCCAACGGTTTTCCTATTTTCACCCCCTAGCCTGTTTTTTGTGTTAGGGTGAGTGCCTCCCCCCGGTTGTGACGTGAACCCGCCCGCCTTTCCCAGCCCCTTATCTTTAAATGTTTGCCTTA
>JAFGDB010000004.1 GCA_016932355.1 Candidatus Iainarchaeum sp.
CTGTCTCGCTTTGGTTTTTGCCCAGGGTTTCCAAAGAGAGCCTGAACTGCTGCTTAAATTCAGACATCCTGTCAACAGCGCTTGCCCCAATCAGGGAAATCATTGAATCGCGGGCAAACACCATTGTATAGCCGTGTTTGCCTCCGCTTGCGTAAAGCCCGTGCGGAGTGCTGCATTTCCGCAATGAATCTTTTGCCCTTTCAAAGGCCTCTTGCTCCAGCTTCATTCCGGGATAATAAGGCATTAACTCATATTTAAAATTATTATTTGGGGTAAATTTGTCTATGGAAGAGAACGAGCTGTCAAAAGGCATTTTTGCTTTGGCTGAAGCTGCCTGGGTGGAGGCAGACAAGGCATTGGTAATTGCTGACCTGCACCTGGGCATTGAGGAAATGCTCAACAGGCAGGGCGTGATGCTGCCGAGGTTCAATTTTGCGCAGATAAAGAGAAGGCTTGAGAAAAGGGCTTTTTCAAGGGTGAAGCCTGAGCTTATTGTAATCAATGGAGACCTAAAGCACGAGTTTGGCTCAATCTCAGAGCAGGAGTGGTCAGAGGTCATTGACATGCTGCGCTTCCTGCAGCAGCACTGCAGCAGGATTGTGCTTGTGAAGGGAAACCATGACACAATCCTTGGCCCGATTGCAAAATGGGAGAACATAAAAATAGAGGAAGAGGGCATTCTCCTGGAGAAAAGCAGGGTTTTTGCAACGCATGGAAGCGCAATTCCAAAGGCAGGGCAGTACAGGAAGGCAAAAACTGTTTTGATTGGGCACGAGCACTGCGCTGTAACAATCAGGGAGCAGTACAAGCAGGAACAATTTAAATGCTTTCTTGTGGGCAAATTCAACGGCAAGAATTTGATTGCAATGCCGAGCATGAACACTGTTTCAATCGGCACAGATGTGAGAAGGGAGCAGTTGCTCAGCCCTTTCCTGCAGCAGCCACTAGGCAGGTTCAGGGTTTTTGCGGTTGCAGACAAGACATATAATTTTGGAAAATTGCCCGGACTGGATTAATTTTTAATATTGCCCCTGTTAATTATTTATAGTGAAATTTGTTTTCTTTTTCCCAAGGCTTTTCTTTTCTGCGAAGCTTTTTTCGCCAGCCTTTTTCCAAAAGGCTGTAAAAAGAAAAAGGCTTAGGGGCCGTAGTATAGCCTGGTCCAGTATTCCAGCTTCGGGAGTTGGTGACGGGGGTTCAAATCCTCCCGGCCCCAATAGGGGTTCAAAGAACCCCTCAGGGATTTGCCCTTTTCCCAAGGCTTTTTTTCCGAAGAAAAAAAGGCTTTGCCGAAGGCATTTTTCCCAAGGCTTTTTTTCCGAAGAAAAAAAGGCTTTTCAAATCCTCCCAGCCCCATTACCTTTTTAAAGGAAACAGGCGTTATAGTTTTAGTGGGGCCAGTGAAGGGAGAAGAAATCCTCAAAAAAATTATTGCTACTTCTGGCGACGAGTTCTATACGCCGCTGCCCAAGGACTACAAGCCGGGAAAGACAAAGTATGTGGTCATTACAGGCAGCGTAATAAGCGGCATTGGAAAAGGGACTATTTCAAGCAGCTTGAGCAAGCTGTTGCAGGACCGCGGCCTGAATGTTGAGCCAATAAAGCTCGAAGCCTATTTGAATGTTGATTCAGGAACACTGAACCCGTTCAGGCACGGCGAGGTTTTCGTGCTTGACGACGGCGCTGAAACAGACCTTGATTTGGGAACCTATGAAAGGTCCCTTGACAAGAATTTAAGCGGGGAAAACTTTGTCACATCAGGGAAAATTTACCAAAGAATTATTGAAAAGGAGCGCTCAGGAAAGTACCTGGGTAGGGATGTGCAGTTCATTCCGCATGTTACTGGGGAAATTAAAATTGTTCTAAGGAACCTTGCAGTCAAGACAAAGGCTGATGTTATTCTTATTGAAATCGGCGGCACTGTTGGCGATTACGAGAATATGTTTGCCCTGGAAGCCCTTAGGGAGCTGCACTATGAGGAAGGGCATGAGAACGTCTGCTTTATTAACATCACTTACATAATGCAGCCGCGCTCTTTGGGGGAGCAGAAGAGCAAGGCAGCGCAGCTCGGCATAAAAAGGCTGATTGAGATGGGGATACAGCCGGATGTCATTGTCTGCAGGAGCGAGAGCAAGCTGCAGGAAACAATCAAGAAAAAAATCAGCCTTAACGTGAACGTGCCAATGGAAATGGTCTTCGGCTGCCATGACGTGAGCAACATCTACGGCCTGCCGCTTTCCCTGAGAAAAATGGGGTTTGACGAGGCTGTTTTGAAAATGCTTGAACTTGAAAAGAGATTTAAGAGCAACGGGAACAAGGCTTTGAAAGAGTGGACCAAGAAGACAAGCGTGCAGGGCAAGGCAAAGCCAGTTACAATTGGAATAGCAGGCAAGTACACAGGCAGTTCAGACACTTACATCAGCATTCTGAAAGCGCTTGAGCACTGCTCCTTCAAGCTTAACAGGAGGGCAAAGGTAAAGTGGATTGACACAACAGACCTGAACAGCAAGGAGAAGGTGAAAAAAGCCTTGGCGGATGTTGACGGCGTAATAGTGCCAGGCGGCTTTGGAATAAGGGGCATTGAAGGCAAGGTCGCGGTATCCAAATACTGCAGGGAGCATAAAATACCCTACCTTGGCTTGTGCCTGGGCTTTCAGATTGCACTGATTGATTTTGCAAGGAATGCCCTCAATTTAAAGGATGCAAACTCAACGGAGTTTGACCCAAAGGCAAAGCACCCGGTTGTTGATATACTTCCAGAGCAGAAGGAGATTGAGGGATTGGGGGGAAACATGAGGCTTGGCGGCCAAGACGTTGCTTTGAAGGAGGGCACTGCTGCCGCAAGGCTGCACGGAAACGCGAAAAGCATTAGAAGAAGGTTCAGGCACAGGTTTGAATGCAACCCAGAGTATATTGAACAGTTTGAAAGGGCGGGAATCGTGTTTTCAGGGAAAGCGCCCAAATACCCGATAATGCAAATACTTGAATTGCCAAAGCACAGCTTTTTCATGGCAACCCAGTTCCACCCTGAATTCACTTCAAGGCCTTTAAACCCAGACCCCC
>JAFGDB010000026.1 GCA_016932355.1 Candidatus Iainarchaeum sp.
ATGTCTTCACGCGCGGGGTTGAAGCGGCCAAGGTAAAGGAGAATATTGCAAAGCTTGCGGAAAAGCTTGCGAGGGAAAGGCAAAACACAGTTGTTGTTACAGGAAAAGAGGACATTGTTGCCTCAGCTGGAAAAATCTACATTGTTAAGAACGGCCATGAGCTTATGGGAAAGTTCGTTGGAACAGGCTGCATGTCAGCTTCCCTGCTTGGCTGCTTTGCAGCAGTGGAAAGGAAGCAGGATGAGGCAAGCGCTGCTGCACTGGCATGCTATGGAATTGCAGCAGAGCTTGCAGCGCAGAAGGCAAGCGCGCCGGCAGCATTTAAGCAGCAGCTGTTTGACGAGCTCTACAACTTGAAGCCAGCAACTGTGAAGAAAATGCAGAAAATAGAGGAATTAAAATAAGCCTTTCTTTAGAAAAGAAAGGCTTGCGAAAGAAAGCATAAAAAGTGGATTTAAATGGAAATTTCAGGGCTTTACTTTGTAACAGACAGCAGGCTTTCAAAGCAAGGGATTTTACAGGATGTAAAGAAAGTGATTGAGGCAGGCTGCAGGATAGTGCAGTACAGGGAAAAGGAAAAAAGCTTGGAGGAAAAAACTGCTGAAGCAAAAGAGCTTGCGGTTTTGTGCAGGGGAAAAGGAGTGCTGTTCATAATGAACAATGATGTTGAAATCGCGGTTGCTGTTGAAGCTGACGGCGTGCATTTGGGGCAGGAAGACATGCCTTTGGAAAAAGCAAGGGAAGTTTTGGGTGAGAGCAAGATTATTGGAATTACAGTGCACAATGTGAAGGAGGCGCTTGAAGCGGAAAAGCATGGCGCAGACTATGTGAGCGTCTCCCCAATATTCCACACTGACACAAAGAAGGATGCAGGAAAGCCGGCAGGCATTGAATTGATTGAAGAGGCAAAGGAAAGGGTGAAGCTGCCTATTGTTGCGATTGGCGGCATTAATGAGGGGAACGTGCAAGAAGTGATTAAAGCAGGGGCTGATTCAGTTGCAGTAATTTCAGCAATTGCCTGCAGTGAAAATCCAAAAGAAGCAGCTCAAAGAATAATTAGGAAAATTGCTAAAGTGAAAGAAAATTAAAAATTAAAGAATTGGTGAAGCAAAAATGACTCAATTGCAAATTGCAAGAAAGGGAAAGGTTTCAAAAGAAATGCGAGCAGCTGCTATGCATGAACCAGTAAGTGCAGCTCAACTGCGCAAACTGATTGCAGGTGGCAAGGCAGTCATTCCAGCTAATGCAAAGCACAAAGGGCTGAAGCCTATTGCAATTGGACAGGGCTTGAGGACAAAGGTAAATGCAAATCTGGGAACTTCTCCATTGAATGCAAGCGCAAAGAAGGAGCTTGAGAAAATGAAGGTTGCTGTAAAGTACGGCGCTGACACAGTAATGGATTTGAGCATTGGCGGAAACATTGATGCGGTAAGAAAGGCGATTTTGCGCAAAGCAACTGTTCCAGTTGGAACAGTCCCCATATACCAGGCTTTTTTTGGAAAGCGCATTAGGGATGTTACCGAGGACAACATGTTCAGCGCAATTGAAAAGCACTGCAGTGACGGAATTGACTTCATCACAGTGCACTCAGGGGTTTCAAGGAAAGCCCTGCCGCTTGTGAAAAAGCGCCTTGCAGGCGCGGTAAGCAGGGGCGGCTCCCTTTTACTGAAATGGATTGCCTGCAATGGAAAAGAAAATCCCCTTTACAAAAACTTTGACTATGTTCTTGAAATAGCAAAAAAGAATGACGTTACATTAAGCCTTGGGGATGGCCTTAGGCCAGGCTGCATTAAAGATGCAACTGACAGCGCGCAATTGCAGGAGCTCAGGATTCTTGGAAAGCTTGGGAAAAGGGCAAAGAAAAAGGGAGTTCAAGCAATGATTGAGGGGCCAGGCCACATTCCACTGAACGAGATTGAGAGGAATGTGAAGATGCAGAAAAGGCTCTGCAACAACGCGCCATTTTACGTGCTTGGGCCAATTGTAACAGATGTTGCCCCAGGCTATGACCACATCACAAGCGCGATTGGCGGAGCTCTTGCAGCATACCACGGAGCGGACTTCCTCTGCTATGTTACGCCAAGCGAGCATTTGAGCCTGCCGTCAGTGCAGGATGTGAAGGAAGGTGTGATAGCTGCAAGGATTGCAGGGCATGCAGCAGACATTGCAAAGGGCTTGGAGGCAGCGAGGCAGTGGGATGACAATGTTTCCAGCGCAAGGAAAAAGCTCGACTGGAAAAAAACATTTGAATTGGTAATTGACAAGGAAAAAGCAAAGGCTTACAGGAAAAGGTCAAAAGTAAAGGGCAGGGAGTGCACAATGTGCGGGGAATACTGCGCTTTGAAGGGGCTGTGAAAATGAAAATAAAGAGCATTGGCGGAGAGCAAGGGTTAATCCAAATGATTAAGAGAAGGCCGCGCAACAGGGCTGTTTTGGTTGGAATTGGTGATGATGCAGCTGTTGTAAGGCCAGGCAGGAAAAAGCTTGTTTTAACCACTGATTTGCTGGTGGAGGACGACCACTTTTCCTTGAAGTGGTCAAGCCCTGAGCAGGTTGGGAAAAAGGCAGTGGAGGCAAATGTAAGCGACGTTGCGGCAATGAATGCAAAACCCCTCTATGCCCTGGTAAGCGTTTGCCTGAAGAAGAGCGCAACTGTGGAGTTTGTAAGGGGCTTGTACAAGGGAATTTACTCTGCCGGCAAAAAATATGGGGTTGATGTAATTGGCGGTGATTTCACCCACGGTGAAAAAGCTGTTGTAAACATTGCAATGGTTGGCGAAGCCTCTGGAAGGCTTTGCCTGAGAAGCAATGCAAAGAACGGGGACTTGATTTTTGTTTCAGGGAATATTGGGGGGAGCACTGCAGGCCTTGAGCTCTTGAGGAAGGGTAAAAGGGGCTTTGCAAACGTGAAGAAAATGCACCTTGAGCCAAAAGCACAGCTTGGGAAAGCATTGAAGATTGGCAGCATTGCAAACGCAATGGAGGATGTGAGCGACGGCCTGGCCTCAGAGGTGAAGAACATCTGCAGGGAAAGCGGGAAAGGCGCGGAAATTTTTTTGGAGAAAATTCCAATTTCAGGAGAAGTGAAGAAGGCAGCAAAGGTTTTGGAAAAGAGTGCTGTTGACTTTGCCCTTTTTGGGGGGGAAGACTTTGAGCTTGTTTTCACAGTTCCCAGGAAGAACAGGAAAAGGGCTGAAAGGCTTGGAACAGAGGTTGGAAAAATCACTAAGGGAAAGAAAATCTATTTGGTTGAGAATGGAAAAAAGGCTTTGCTGGAAAAAGCTGGCTATGACCACTTTGCTTAATTTATGCCTTGCTGGCCTTGCCTAAAAGCCAGCTGATTTATACGCTCTTGCCCTGCCCTTAATTAGACTCTAAATTGGCCTTATGCCTTCTTTGTCTTGTGCTTTAAGCGAAGCCTTTTGCTTCCGCACTTTCTGCACTTTCTGGGCTTTGCCCCTGCGCTGTTCCTGTTCTTTGCGCTGCAGCGCATGCAAACCCAAACGTTCTTGAAAAGCCTTGCATCCGCTTCCTCAAACCTTGCCATCCCAAATTCACCTTAATTAGCTAGAAATAAATTGAAATGCAATAGCTTTTTAAAGAAAACTTCAATTTCCATGGTTTAAGCATTATCCCTTTTGCATTATTAAGTATAAAAAGTGTACCCATGTTACAAAAGCCAAAACTATTGCAAGGATTAGTATGGGAAGCATTGACGGATTTAACACCGTTACCCAGCCCACATTTGGCTGTTTAACAGGGGCAATAGTAATCATAGAAGCGGCACCCGGAGGAA
>JAFGDB010000027.1 GCA_016932355.1 Candidatus Iainarchaeum sp.
AATAGCTTTTTAAAAGCTTGCAGGTTTCCAATTAATTAGGATATTGAAATTGGCTTTTTCCAGGGAGGTTGGGGAAAATGGTTAACAGCATAAAAAAGGTGCATGCAAGGCAGGTACTGGACAGCAGGGGAAACCCCACAGTGGAGGCAGAGGTCCGCACAGAAAAAGGCGTCTTTTATGGCATAGTGCCAAGCGGTGCAAGCACAGGCTCAAATGAAGCATTAGAGCTGAGAGATGGGGGCAAGGCCTTCATGGGAAAGGCTGTTTCAAAGGCGGTTTCAAACGTTAATGGAATTATTGCAAAAAAGGTTGAGGGAATGGACTGCAGGCTGCAGGCAGAAATTGACAATGCAATGCTTGAGCTTGATGGAACTGAAAACAAAGGTAAGCTGGGCGCAAATGCAATTCTTGCAGTGAGCATGGCAGCGTGCAGGGCAGGCGCTGCAGCAGGCTCTTTGCAGATATGGCAGCATGTTGCAGCGTTAAGCAGGAACAAGGGCATTACACTGCCTGTCCCCCAAATGAATGTAATGAATGGGGGAAAGCATGCTGGCCTTGAGGAGGACATACAGGAGCAGATGATTGCAGCAGTCGGCGCAAAAAGCTACAGGGAAGCAGTGCAGGCAAGCGTTGAAACATACCACGCGCTTAAGAAGATCCTGAAGAAGAAGTTTGGGGCACAAGCCACACTCATTGGGGATGAGGGCGGCTTTGTCCCAAAGGTAAGCAGCGTGCAGGAAAGGCTTGACCTTATGAACCAGGCTATTGAGGAAGCAGGATACAAGGACATTATGAAGCTTGCGATTGACAGCGCATCATCAGAGTTCTTTGCAGAGGGAAAATACAAATTGTATGGTGAGGGGTATTCAGCAGAAGAGCTTGTTGATTTTTACTCTGAGCTTGTTGGAACATACAGCAATATTTACTCTCTGGAGGACGGCATGCAGGAGGAGGACTGGCAGGGCTGGAAGGCCCTGACAGAAAAGCTCGGGAAGAAGGTGCAGATTGTGGGCGATGACCTGCTTGTCACAAACCCCAGGAGGATAACCCAGGCAATTGAGGGCAAGAACTGCAATGCATTGCTTTTGAAGGTAAACCAGATTGGCACTGTAACTGAATCAATTGAGGCAGCAAAGGTCAGCAGGCAGGCTGGCTGGGGGGTTGTCGTTTCGCACAGGAGCGGCGAATCAGAGGATGCATTCATCTCAGACTTTGTTGTGGGGATTGACTCAGGGCAGAGCAAGTTTGGGGCACCGGCAAGAAGCGACAGGAATGCAAAATACAACCAGCTGCTCAGGATTGAGGAAGCTTTGTTTGGGAAAGCGGCTTACGCTGGGAAAAGCGTTTTAAGGAAGTAGCCCCTGCAGGGAAATCGGCTTCAGCTGGAAAGAAAGACGCTTTAAGGAAGTAAACCTTAAATACAACTTTCCATTTTATTCTAAAGCAGGGTAGGTATGCTTTCAATTGAAACAAACATAATACTGATGGCAATACTGCTGTTCCTTTCAGGGTTTTTCTCAGGGACAGAAACAGCGCTTGTTTCCCTTGACAGGGTTGCTGTAAGGCAGCTTGTGAAGAAGGGAAGCAAGTCAGCAAAAATAATTGAGGAATTTCAGGCAAACCCGCAGAAGATGCTGAGTGCAATACTGATTGGGAACAATTTAGTGAACATTGCTGCAACAGCTGTTGCAACAGCCCTTGCACTGCAGGTCTTTGAAAGCAATGCAATAGGCATTGCGGTTGGAATAATGGCATTCCTGATACTGGTCTTTGGGGAGATAACCCCGAAAAGCATTGCTGTGCGGAACGCACAGGCAATCGCCCTGATTGTGGCAAGGCCTGTCAAGTGGCTGAGCATTGCCCTAAGCCCCATAATATGGTTTCTCACCGGGATGACAAAACTTGTTACAAGGGTTATTGGGTCGCCTGAAATAGAAAGCCTTACAGAGCAGGATATAAAAACAATGGTTACGCTTGGGGCAGAGGCCGGGGCAATACATGAAAACGAAAAGCTTATGATAAACAGGATATTCAAGTTCAATGACGTCAGTGCAGAAGATGTGATGACTCCAAGAAGCGAAATGATTGCAGTGGAGGAAAGCTTAACACTGCAGGATTTGAGCAAAATGCTTGCTGAAACGCCTTACAGCAAGCTGCCTGTTTACAAAAAAAAGCTTGAGAACATTGTTGGGGTTTTTTACGTTAAGGATGCATGGGAGTATTTGGCAGCAGGCAAAACAGACACTGTTGTGAACACAATAATGAGGCCGGCTGCATTCACGCCAAAAACAAAGAAGATTGACAGGCTGCTTGCAGAGTTCCAGCAGACCCACAACAACATGGCAATTGTTGTGGATGATTATGGCGGTGTTATTGGCGTTGTAACGCTTGAGGACTTGCTTGAGGAAATCGTGGGAGAAATAATTGATGAGAGCGAGCTTGAGGCAATAACCCAGGTTGACGAGAACACCCTGGAAGTGGATGGAAAAACCCCGCTTGGGGAAATAAACCGCATTCTAAAGACAAAGTGGAAGGGCGATGAGTTCCACACAGTAAGCGGCTTCATGATTGAAAAGCTTGACAGGCTGCCAAAGCAGAACGAGGAAATTGCAATAGGGAACTACTGCCTTAAGGCAGTAAAGGTAAACCAGCCCAAAATCCAGAGGATTAAAATTTATAAGAAAGCCAATTCGGGAAAAGGGAAGTAGAAAGGGCCGGCATTAAATGGATTTAATGCAAGCCCAAGAAAGGGCGCTTCCCCTTTTTTATATGAACTTAATGCCGAGCTTTTTGTTTACCTCGCTCTGAACACGCAAAGGCAGGCCCTCAATTCTGAGAAAGCCTGCTGCGTCTGTCTGGTTGTAAGAACCTCCCTTCTCCATTGTTGCAATGTTCTCATCGTAAAGGCTGTTCGGGCTTTTTCTTGCGATTGGCATGCACTGCCCCTTGTAGAGCTTTAGCTTTACCTCTCCTGTAACGCCTTTCTGCGAGGCATCAACCAATGCGTTCAGTGCGTGGAATTCCCTGCTGCACCAAAAGCCATAGTAAACAAGCTCGCTGTACCTTGTTGAAAGGGAATCGCGCAAATGCATCAGGTCGCGGTCCATTGTCAGGCCCTCCAGGTCGCGGTGGGCAGCATACAAAATTGCCGCGCCTGGCGCTTCGTAAACCCCCCTGCTTTTCATTCCAACAAACCTGTTTTCAACCATGTCCACCAGGCCTACGCCGTGCTTTCCGCCAACCTTGTTCAAAGCTTCCATTAATTGGACAGGGCCAAGCTTTTTCCCGTTAAAGCTTACAGGAACGCCGTCCTGGAAGCCAACTGCAATTGCCTCTGCCTTGTCAGGGGCCTTTTCAGGCGGAACAAGAAGCTTGTACATGTAGTCCTCTGCTTCCTTCCAGGGGTCTTCAAGCACGCCGCTTTCATTGCTCTTGTGCGCGATGTTCTCATCGCAGCTGAACGGCTTTTCAAGCGTTGCCTCAACAGGGATGTGGTGCTTTTTTGCATAGGCAATTGCCTCTTTCCTGCCTGGAATCAGCTCCCTGAATTCTGCTATTCTCCAGGGGGCAATTATTTCAACGTCAGGCATGAGCGCGTATGCAGTGAGCTCAAACCTGCACTGGTCGTTTCCCTTCCCTGTTGCGCCGTGGGCAATCTTGTTAGTGCCCTCCTCTTTTGCAACCTCAACCAGGGCCTTCATAATGAAGGGCCTTGCAATTGATGTTCCAAGCAAATACCTGCCTTCATACTTGGCTTCTGCCTTAATGCACTGGAAAATGCCGTTTTCAACAAACTCCTTTTTCATGTCCTTTAAAACAAATTTCTTGGCACCGCTGTTTAGTGCCTTTTCCTCAAGGTTCAGGTCCTCTTTCTGCCCTAAATCAACAACTGCAGCTGTGACATCATAGCCCTTTTCGGCAAGCCACTTTACAATAACCGAGGTGTCAAGGCCGCCGCTGTAAGCCAAAACCAGTTTTTCCCCCATAACAAATCCCTCCATTTATTCTTTAATACCAAAAATTTAAATACAGTTTTTAGCCAGCTTTTCCCAAAAGCTTGAGCAGTACTGCCTTTTGCACATGCAACCTGTTTCCAGCCTGGTCAAACACGACTGACTGCTTGCTGTCAATGACTGAATCTGCAACCTCCCTGTTCCTGTGGGCAGGCAGGCAGTGCATGAAAATTGCATCCTTTTTTGCAAGAGCCATGAGCTTGCCGTTGACCTGGTAGGGCGGGAAAACCCTTTCCCTGTCCTTTGTTTCCTGCTCCTGGCCCATGCTTACCCAGGTGTCAGTGTAGACAGCATCTGCATCCTTTACTGCAGCAGCAGGGCTTTCAGCCCAGGAATAATTTCCTGAGTTTTCACCGAAAGAGGCTGCATCCTGCAGCGGCTTGTACTGTTTTGGGGTTGCAGCAGAAACATGGACGCCAAGCTTGCTACACCCTACAATCAGGGAATTACAGACATTGTTGCCATCGCCGACATAGGCAAGCTTCAGCCCTTTCAGGCTACCCTTCTTCTCCTTTAGCGTAAGCAAATCGCCAAGGGCCTGGCAGGGGTGCCATAAATTGCAGAGGCCGTTTATCACAGGCCTGCTGCTTGCCCCTGAAATTGCCTCAATGTCTTCATGCCTGAAAACCCTTGCCATTATTATGTCAACGTACTGGCCAAGGCATTTTACCTCGTCCTGTATAGTTCCAAGCGTAAAGTTGGTTGCCCTCCAGTCAAGGTAAATTGCATGCCCGCCAAGCTGGGTCATTCCTGCCTCAAAGCTTGCCCTTGTCCTGGTGCTTGTTTTCTGGAAAAGCATTGCAAGTGTTTTGCCCTCAAGCCCCTTGGAGTAATTTTCAGGGGTTTCCTTTACCTCAGAGGCCAGTTCAATGATTTCACTTATTCGGGAGGAATCCCAATCGAGCAGTTTCAATAGGTTCATTCTTTATTTTACCCCCAAAAGGCTTATTAATTATTCAAAGTCAGGCTTTCTCTTTAAAGCAAAAAAGACAGCCTTGTCAATTTCCTCAGTGCCCAGATTTTTCCAGAAAACAGTCCAATCCTTGTCCTTCATGCAGCCAGTGCAGTTCTTGAAATAATAGAGGTTCGCAGGGTTGTTTGCAGAGGTTCTCCAGAAAACCTTAGGGTGCTTTTCAAAAATTGCATTCAAAAGCTGGGTTGCAACGCCGTTGTTCTGGAATTCCTTCTTTACAGCAAGCTTGTCAAGGTAGCATAACCCATTAGCATCCTTCACAACAGCAAGGCCCTTCCAGTCCTTTTCAATGAAAAGTGAAAGCGGCTTCTCTGAAAAATAGCCGGAATTCAACTTTTTGCCAAAGGCCTCCTCAAGCAGCTCTTTGGCTGCATGGATAGCAAGCCCATCCCATGAGCTAAAATTATGGACAATGGTCTTTTCAGGCATCCAAACCCACCAAGATAAGGAATTGCTGCTGCCCTGATTTAAAAGCTTTCTGTACCAAACAGGGCAAATTAGACAGTAAATGTCCAAAATAGAACATTTATATTTTTTTTGCATTAATATCCATTTATGAGCATTGCAAGGAAGGTCGGGGAATACATTGCAGGGCACCCAAGCGTCAAGGACTGCCTGAAGAAGGGCCTGATTAACTACAGCGCATTGAGCAGGGCAATAATCAGGGAGAACAAGCTTGACAGCGAAAAGGACTTTGATGCAGTGCTTGTTGCATGCAGGCGCTATGCTGAGAAAAAGCAAATTGCAGAGGCAAGGGAATCCAAAATAAAGGCACTGCTGAAAAAAAGCAGCCTGGAAATCAAGAACAGGGTGTGCGTTGCAATCCTAAGTAAGGGGGTTTCGTTCAGCACACTGATTGAACTAGGTGATGCAATAACAAGCGAGGGCGGCCTGTTCCACCTAATCCAGGGGGCAAGCACATTCACCCTAATAACAGATGAAAGGTTTTTCCCAAAAATTGAGAAAAAACTCAAGGCAAGGGTAATTGCGGAAAGGAACGGCCTTGTTGAAATTCTTATAACAGCGCCAAGGGACATTGAAACAACCTCAGGCGTTACAGCATTCCTCTACACCCTCTTTGGCGAGAACGGCATAAACATACTTGAAACAATGTCAAGCTGGACAGACACCCTATTTCTCATAGAGGAAAAGGACGCAGCAAGGGCAATGGAAATACTGAGGTTTTAATGCACAACCTATTTTTTAATCAGACATAATGTTGTCTGGTCTGAAATAACCCTGGCCTAGCTTTTGAGCATTTTTTTAATGATTCTGCCATTCTCCCTGAAGGGAACATCAAAAGCAATAATGCCGCCTTTCCTCACCTTTCCAAAAACAGGCATTCACGAATCACCTGAAAATTTGTCAAGCGTTGCCTGCTTCTTCTGAATGCCTTTGATTTTGCTTTTCGGATTTGAAATCTCAAACTCAAAGTTGAAGAACTCAAGGCCATTGCGCTGCAAAAGCTCGTAAGCATTCTTCCCAATGGATGGCGCAACCAGCAGGCCGCGGGTTTCCCTTCCCTTCATGTGGGCAACCTGCTGCATGTACCTTTGAAGCTGCATTACAGCCTTGTAGTCTGCCTGCCTTCTCTTCACCTCAATGACAACAAGCCTTCCCTTGGAGTCCTGTGCAAGGATGTCAACAATGCCCTTCCTGAAAACCTCCTCCTGGTTCAGGGGGTTCAGGCCTGCTTCCAGAAAAGAAAGGTCCTGCATGAGCTCATTGCTAAGCTCCCTCTCCGAGCCAAAAAGGCGAAGGTCAGCATTCTCCTGCATTGGGTAGGAATGCAGGCCCTCCACAGAGTAAAGCTTTACATCAATTGCCTCCTTTGGCTTTAGCTTCCTTGCACTGAGCAAAAGCGCGCCGTCCTTGAGTTCAGCGGCAATCCTTGCATTCATCATGTAGTTTGTTGGCCTTAAAAGCCTGTTCTGGTGGATTGCAAAAGAGCTGTCGCCCTTTATGAGAAGCAAGCGTTTTCCCTTTGGCAGCTTGCTTGCAGCCCTGCCCTGGTACTGGACATAGCACTCCCCAATTACCATTAGAAGGTCCTTGCGCGAAATAGCCTCATGTATAAGCCTGTGGGCCTGCTCAAGCTCCATAGCGATAAATTCCGGCAGCAAAGTTAATAAAAAAGGTTTAAATATCCCAAAGCCCTAATTTTAACGCTATGGAGGTAAGTGACATAATTCTCGGGCTGCTCATAATTCTGCTTGTCGGCTGGACAATGATGGTTGCAATAGAGCAGCGCTCGATGAAGGTTGAGCTGAATGCATTGTCAGTAAAGCAGAGGGCACAGGGCGTAAATGTTTCGCCTGAAGGCTGCAGGCAGCTCGCAGGCTACAGCCTTGTTAGTGCAAGCCAGCTCCAAGAGAAAGACTATTTTACAACAGTGGGCTTTGACCCTGACTCAAACCAGGCATACCTCTGCTTCTACGAGTAGGGCTGAATCAGGGCAGCTTTAAAATAAAAAAAAGTTGGCCAACAAAAGCTGGCCGAAGAAGCTTTACAAAAAAAAACTGAAATTCAATCAAAAGACTTTATCTCTTCTTCTTTTTCTTCTTGGTTGTCTTCTTTGCTTTTTTCTTTTTCTTTGCCATTTTCAAATCCTCCAAAAAAAATTAATCTAATAATGTAAAAAACAAAGTTATATATAAAACTTCTTGAAAGGCGCTTTTGGAAAAAAAATCGGAAAAAGATGAATGAAAAAATTTTAAACAGCTTGCCTGCAGAAAATAATAGATGAAAAAACCGGAGAACACATTATTCTTTGTTGAGGGCAACCCGAGCTTTGAGGACTGCGATGCGGCAGTGCTTGGGGTTGCATTTGACGAGAATGCATCATATGGCAGGGGGGCAGCGGAAGCGCCCGCAGCAATAATGCAGGCATCGCACCAAATGGAAACAGAGATTCCCCTGAGCGGCAGGACAATCCAGACAGCGGTCCACAACTTTGGGATAATAAAGCCCAAGAGCGCAGGCGAAATGCTTTCTGAAACAGCTGCAATAGCAAAAAAGGCAATTGCAGCAGAAAAGTTCTTTATATTAATAGGCGGAGACCACAGCACGGTCAACGGCCTGCTTGATGCCCTGCCAAAGGAAACAATGTTTGTAAACTTTGACGCACACCTTGATTTAAGGGAGGAGTGGCAGGGAAAAAAGCTCAGCCATGCAGCTGTTTCCAGAAGAGTGTTTGACAAGGGATTTGAACAAATATGGGTTGGGGCAAGGGACGGCATCTGCGAGGAGGAACAGGAATTTGTTTCAGAGCAGGGCATTTCTGAAAAAATATTTTACTGCCCTTCAATGCCAAGGGCATTTTACTCTGGAAAGGAATTCCCAAAATGGATGAAAGAGGAAAACATGCTCTTTGGAAATGCTTGGGAAAATCAGTCTGAAAAGATTCTGAAGCTTGTTGGAAACAGGAAAGTGTGGCTGAATATTGACATTGACTGCCTTGACCTAAGGCAGGGCATTGAAACAGGCGTGCCAACAGCGTTTGGCCTGAGCCTTGAGCAGCTGAACGAAATGCTGTTTGAAATATGCGCAAAAAAAGAAGTCCTTGGGTTCAGCCTTGCTGAAGCCATCCCTGACAAAAAAGGGAAAAGCCAGGCAATTGCAGCAATGCTCTGCTTCAACATCCTTGCGTGGGGCAGGAAGTAAATAGAAAGTTTTAAATCCTAAGAAAGGGTATTGTTTATATGCCAGTGGAAGGAATAACAATTGTTGACGCAAAAAGGCTTGACCAAGAGCAGTTGAAACAGCTTAGGCAAAGGTCTGCTGAATACAGCAAGCTGCAGGAATACACAAAGCCACTTACTGTAAACCTAAAGACTGGGAGAAGCCAGTGGTTCTGCGCTTTAAACCAGAAAGGGGACGTGGTGGGATTTGCAAGGAACATGATTAACAGCAGCAAGAGGACAATAAACCTACATGACATTTATGTTCACCCAACCTTACAAAAAAAAAGCCTTGGGCGTTCACTGGTTGCAAGAACAGTGGCGTTGGCTAGGGGCAAAGGCAGGTACTCATTGAGGATTGACTGGCTTGACCCACACACCAGCCTGCATTTGGTTAATAGCATGGGAAAAGCCATAAGGGAAAGGAGCCTCAACAAAGGGAAAACAGGCAAAGCAAAAAGGGGGCATGGATTTAAAGTTGGCTTAAAGGCGCACGAGTTCAGTCTTTGGGAGAAGGCATACATTAAGGCAGACTATGGCCAGGGCAAATCATTCAAGGCAGGGGTTGCAGAGTTTAGGAAAGCCTTTCCAGGCGAGGCTGTTTTAAGGAATGTTAAGGCAAAACACAGGGGCAAGAAGGGTGCTGTAACTGATGCATGGGTCCAGATGAGGCAGAGAAGGGGAACAAAAAAAACAATGCCAGGGCCAAAAAGTCTTGGGAAAAGCCTTTTTACGCCAAAAGGCATGAAGGCCAGAATCAGAAGAAGGCCGCGCTGATTCAATTTCAAATACAAGTGAGTGAAATGGACAGCGGGAGAAACCAGATTGTGCAGCTGCTTTCGCAGAAGGATTTGAACTTCTGGGAGATTGTTGAGGGCTGCGACGGCACTGTCATTGAGGCAAGGGAAAAGCTGAAGGAAATGCTCGGCAGGGGGGAGCTCTCCTATGAGAATTTTGTCTTCTCCCTGAAGGAAAAGGCCAGGGGCCTTGAAATTGAAAAAGTAATGAAGCAGTATGCTGAAATAGCAAAGAAAATGCCTGAGCCAAAGCTTGAATTCTTCCAGGGGCAGGTTTCGC
>JAFGDB010000028.1 GCA_016932355.1 Candidatus Iainarchaeum sp.
ACAAAGCCCTCTTTTCCCAAAACCTCAATATCTTCTGGCTTTTTCACCTTGCCCCACTTGCCCTTCTCCCTTAAAGCAATTCCAAAAAGGGTTCCGACAACCTGCTCAAACATCGGCTTCAAATTTTCAGAGGGGTCCTTTGCATCATGCACCTTGCTCCCAAGAAAAACCTGCTTTACTTTAAACCCGTTAAGAACAGCGCTGCTTGTCATAAAAATGTCAATCCCGAATTTTGCGGCATTGCTTTCCCAGTTTCCTTTCTCCAGCCAGAACTCTGCAAGCTTTGCATTGAATGAAAAGTCCCCGCCAATCGGCTGCCTTATGTTCCTGCCAAAAAGCCCGAAAACGCTTGGATAGCAAATCTGGTTTGTTATTGTGCCATCATACTTGTGCCTGCTGTAATAGGGGGTGCAGTAGTCTGCCCCTGCTTCTAAAGGTTGAAGCATTTTTTTGACCCACTCTGGCCTAATGCTTCTTAAATCAGAGTCTACAACAATAAAGTTTTCTGCTCCCTTTTTCAACCCAATCTCCCAGATTTCCTTAAACGCTGAGCCCTTGCCAGGCACAGGGTTCTTGTATTGCGCAAATTCCTTGCCTGTTTTTGTTTTCGCTGCCTCAAACGCCTTCCTTGTTCCGTCACTGCTTCCCCCGTCTGAATCAACAATCAGTGCCTTTTTCCCTGGAAAGTATTTTCCCAGCCCCTTGCCCACCTGCTCTGCTACAAAGGCAATTGTTTTCTCGTTGTTGAAGGAGGGAATTCCCACAAGCGTGTCAATTTTGCCCATTTGCCCACCTATGCCTCCAAATCCACCATTCCAATTTTTGCCTTGTAGCTCACCTATAAAATCAAAATGCTTATTAAGTTTGGCTGAACCAGGGCAGCAATGCACCCAAGCAGGATGAATGGCGCAAACGGGGGCATGCCCCTGTAAACTGGCACATCCTTTACGCCCATTTTTTCAAGCTCTGAAATTTCCCTTCCCCCAAAAACCCCCTTGAATCCGAGCTTCAGGCCCTTTTTCACCCTTTCCTCAAGGAAATCAACTGCAATAACCTCATCCTCTTCAAGCTCCTTCAGCTTCACCTGCTTAAGGAAGAAGTTTTTCCTTATGCCGTGCTCAAAGGCCATGAAGAGCACTGCCAGCAGCAGCGGGGCTGCAAGCAGCGTTGCGCTTGCAACGCTTACCATTTCAAGCTGCACTAGCGCGCCAAAGTATGCTGCCACAAAAACTCCAAAAAGGGCTGCCTTTTTCATGCTGCCCCTGTTTTCCTGAAATTGAATGCCCTGCTTCCAGTACTTGAGCAGGAAGTAAACCGCATAAAATGTGACTGCAAGGAGCGCTGATGCAAACATTGCGTTCAGGAGAAAAAGCTCGCCTGAGTAAATGGGGAGGAGCATTGCAATCGCGCTGAAGAGCTTTACGTCCCCGCCGCCAATCTTGCCTGCGTAGTAGATTGCATAGCCTATTCCAAAGACAAGCATTCCTGCTGCGAGGAAAACCCAGTTCTGCTCAAAGATGTTCAGCAGGACTGCAATTGCAATCATTGGGTATGTAATCTTGTCGTAAATAAGCCCTGTCCTTGCATCAGTGTATGCAGCAGCCAAACAACCCAGAAGCATTACTGCAACCCTTGCCATTAAAATTGGTTCCATTCAAATTCACCCATAGTATTTTTTGTTGAAGACCTGCATCAGTGCCATTATAAGGCCTGCTTCATGCAGCCTGTGCCTTGGCATCCTGCCCATTGAAAGCCTGCCTATTGCTCCCTGCTCATCCCTCAAGTTTTCGCCCCATAGCTCAAGGGCAACATCGCTCACTTCCTTTCCCTCTTTCAGGATTTTTTCAAGGAACTTTTCAGGGTATTCAAAGCACGGGTTCAGGCCAAGGTGCATGCTTTTCCCGTCAAAGACCGCGTTTGCTGTGAAGTCCATGTAGCCAGTTTTTGTGTGCGGGACCTTTCCAAGGCCTGATTCAATCCCAACAGAAAAATCGCATTTTCCTTCCCCCTTTTCCCATGCGTTCTTTGCCCTGTTTATTGCGCCTTGCACTGTTTGCTTCAGTGAAAGCGGCTGCTCAGGGACGCCTGTCTTTACGCTAAACCCTTTGATTTCAGCTTTCTTTCCAAATACCATGAAAGCGCTTTCAACAGCCTTCAATTTTGCCTTGTTCCTTGAGCCAACCACTACAAGCATGCTTTTTTCACCAATCCTTTTCAAGAATGGTTCTTCCTGCTTCCTGCCTTATGAACGCGTTAAAAAAGTTTTTCTCCTCTGAAAGGTGCTTTGTAAAGTATTCCATAAAGAGTTTGCTGCCTTTCTTGCCAAGCAGGCTTTCCAGCCCGGGTTTTACGCTTGAAAAGTCAACGTGTGTTCCGCCTTTGAACGAGATTTTTTTGTTTTCGAAAAGTTCCCTGATTAGTGTTCCCACCCCTGCTTTTTTCCCGTGTTTTAGCATGCCTGTTTCGCCCACTATTGCCCTTAGGGTTCTCTTTAGGGTTAGGTTAAGCACAACCTGTTTTGGTGAATCAATCTCAAGCCTTTTTCTTATGTATTCGGATCTTTTCCCTGCCAATGGTGCTGTCCCCCTTATTTCCATGACAAGCTTTACTTTTTCCCTGTTTCTTGGGCCCTTTCCTTTCTTCAGTTTTTCTGCAGGGGGGTATTCTTCAGCAGGCAAGGCCTTTGTCAATGCATTCTCGCCAAAAAAGGCCCATTTTTCCCCCTTTGGCCTGTATGTTTTAGTAACTTCTTTTTTGAGCTTCCGCAGCTGGTGCCTTTCAAGGGCGCGCCCTATTGCGCCCAGTGGCCATTTCCTGTGCTTTAGCCTTTTTCTGCCTGGTATTGCTCTTGCCATTTCGCTTACCTTATCCTGAATTTTTTCTTTTTCTTCTTTCCAAACATCTGGGCAAGCTTTTGCATGTCTAGGCCGCCTTTCTTCTGCAGGGCCTTTTCGTCAAGCTTCCTGAATTTTTTGAAAACGTTTGACATCTGCTTGTACGCTTTCAAAAGCTCCCTTACCTGGTTCTCGCTTGTTCCACTGCCCTTTGCAATCCTCTGGATCCTGCTTCTGTTCATTGTGTCTGGGCTGAGCTTTTCCTCTTTGGTCATTGAGTCCATCATTACCTTGAAGCCGTCAAGCTTTTCCTCTGTCATTTCAAGCATTTCCTTTGGCATCTGCATTTTCATGCCCAGCATTTCAGCTACTTTGGTTAATGGGCCCATTTTCCTTGTGGCCTTGAGCTGCTTGTAGAATGTGTCCAAATTGAATTCGCCCTTCAGGAGCTCTTCAGGGCTTAATTCTTCCTCCTCTGTTACTTCTTTTGCCTTCTCAAGCAGTGCCTGCAAATCACCGTAACCCATTATCCTCCCTAAATATCTCTCAGCATCAAACTCCTGCAGGTCATCAAGCTTTTCGCCAGTTCCTAAAAAGTATACTGGGCATTTTGCCACATGGCAGGCACTTAATGCACCGCCGCCCTTTGCGCTTCCGTCAATCCTTGTAATTATGACTCCGTTTACTCCAACCGCGTCATGGAATGCTGTTGCCTGCTTTTTTGCAAGCTGGCCTATGTCTGCACCGAGAACAAGCCATTTTTCCTCAGGCTTAAACGCGCTATTAATTTCCTTTATCTCCTTCACCAGGTCCTTGTCAAACGCGTTTCTTCCGGCTGAATCTGCTATCAGCAAATCAAAGCCCTTCATTTCCTTCAAGGCCTTTTCAATTACCTTTGCTGCCCTCTTTTCCTTCTTTATGCCAAAGAATGCAATCCTCCCTTTTCCTGTGAGCTGTTCAAGCTGCTCAAATGCTGCCGGCCTGTATGTGTCAGCTGCAATAACGCCAACCTTCATGCCGCGCTTCATGTAGTATTTTGCAAGCTTTGCCACTGTTGTGGTTTTTCCGGCTCCAAAAAGCCCAACTAGGAGTATTTTCTTTGGCTTTTCAGGCAGCTTTTTGCCTGTTCCGCCAATGAGCTCAACAAGGGCATCATATGTTACTTTTACAACGTGCTCTCTCCTTGAGAGGCCTGCTGGGAGCTTTTCCCTTGCTGCCTCTTTCTCAATCCTTTTGCTAAGCTCTAAAACCAGCTTTACCTCCACGTCTGCAGCTATAAGTGCCCTCTGAATCTCTTTGACTGCCTCTTTTATGGTTGTCTTGTCAAAGACTGCTGCCTTTCTCAGCGAGTCCATTGCCCCCCTTAGCTTTTCACCCAGGCCCATTGTTCTATTTCACCTTTTTATTTCCAAACGTGTTTCCCAGGCCCATTTTTTTATTTCCCCTTTTCCAGTTCCGAAAGCCTTTTCCACACCATTTCTCTGCACCTTAGGTAATTTTGATAAGAAAAGCCTTAAATAAAGCTTTTGGAATGTGCATTTAACAACGAAAAGCTTTATTTTTAGGTATGGGCACACTAATAATATGAGAATTAAGTTTTTGGCAGCCTTAACTTTTGCAATTTTTTTATTGGCCTTGCTTAGTGGCTGTTTGTCTGTTTCTGTTTGTGGTGATGGCTCTTGTGATTCTGGTGAAGACTGCCCTGAGGATTGCCTGCTTCCTGTCCCAGCAGACAGCCTTGATATTGATGACAGCGAGCTGCAGGGGCTTGCCCCCTCAGTTCTTGATTCAATCAAGGGGCAGCCTCTGGAAAGGCGCATTGAAATGAAGTCAGAGCTCCTGGCAATAAGAAGTGCCATTGAAAGCAGGAATGCCAAATGGACTGCGAATTATACCTCTGCTTCGGTTTTAAGTGATGAGGAAAGGCACAAGCTTGCATGCCTGCCTGAGCCAGAGGAACCAGATGGCTTAGGTGAATCTGTACATGACTCAACAACTAAAATTTCATCACTTCTGCCTCCAAGCTTTGACTGGAGAAACAGACATGGTGAAAATTACCTGACTCCTGTTAAGTCACAGTCTGGCTGTGGGTCCTGCTGGGCGTTTTCCCCTATTGCAGTGCTTGAGGCCGCTGCAAACATATATTACAACAATCCTGCATTGGACTTGGACTTGTCTGAGCAGGACTTGATTTCCTGTACAGGCTATGGCAGTTGTGATGGCGGCTGGGCTTACCTTGTGATTTTGAACCATCTCCCTAATCAAGGGGTGGCAACTGAACACTGTTTTAGGTATAGGGCAGATGATGTGGACTGCAACCTTAAATACACTAACTGGGAAGATAATGCCTGGAAAACCAATGGCGCTGTTACAGTAGGGTCTGGCAATTTTGATTTATTAAAGCAGACAATAATGGCTTATGGCCCTGTTTATGCTTCAATGGGGGTTTATGAAGACTTTTTTCATTATGAGAGTGGCATATACTCTTATGTTTGGGGGGAATATATAGGCGGGCATGCTGTAACCATAGTTGGCTGGGGCATAGAGCAAGACCAGGAATATTGGATTGTAAAAAACAGCTGGAGCTCTTATTGGGGCGAGGATGGTTACTTTAAAGTTGCTTTTGGCGAGGTTAACATAGGCGAATATGCCAGTTATGCTATCCTTGAGCCTGTGCCACTTACTGCAGACCCACCTGAAAGATTATGCAATGACTTGGATGGAGACAACTACTGCAATTGGGGCATTAGTTCAAAGCCAGACTCATGCCATGCTAACTGTGGCCCGTTGCCTGATTCCGATGATACTGTTCCAGTTTCTTCTGCCACTGTTTTGGATCAAGGTCTGCCTGTTGAGGGGATTGAAGTAAGTGCAGTCTACAGTTTTGAGACACAGGAGCAGTATGTTGATTATGCATACACTGATTCAGAGGGAAAGGCATATTTTGACCTGCCTGTTGGGCTTCCAATATATTATGAAATCAAAGATTCCCCTGATTCAAGTTCCTGCCTTTTCACGCGTTCTGAACAGGGCATAACCCCTTTCTGGGACACTCTTTCAATTCCAAGCAATGAATCCAAAATAACTGTTTCTGATGCAGGAAGCCCTGTTGAATCAGCGTTTATAGGTGCATATGGCACTGATGGAACACGGGTTTGCAGTGCAAACACCGATTTGCAGGGCGACACCCATTTTTACATTGGCGATGGCTTCTCAGCCAATTACATCGCTGAGTTGTGTGAACCCTTTGAATCTGGTTATGTGCCGTCCCCATCTGATTTTACATTCTCCTTAAATGGCTCTAAGGTGATTTACATTGATTCCTCAGGCCAACAGTCTGACTGGGTGCCAGGGGAGGTTTGGAATGCAGCTCAATCAGAGAAATTCTGCACTGCCTATTCAGGGCAGCCGGTTTACCTGCCTGATAACTTGGATATCAAATTCAAGCTTAGTGTTCCACCAACCTATGCGCTTTGGAGCCAGCCCTGTACAACCCCTTGCGCTGCCCATGTTTATCAGCCAGGTAGTGAACCCAATTTATTTGGCTGCACGGAAATTTCTGAGCCCGGCAGTTACCGGCTTGCCAGTGACATATTGCAGGGCAGCAGCAACTGCATTTCAATTAATGCAAGCAATGTAACGCTTGGCTGCCAAAACCATACAATATCAGGATCGTCTGCTGGCAGCGGCATTTTTGTAAGGAATGCCGACAATGTTTCTGTTAGGAATTGTGTGGTTGAAGGCTTTGGTGACGGCATAACGCTTGTCAACTCAAACAATGCAGAAATATCAGAGAACACTGCAATAAACAACTTATACAGGGGCATTTACCTGCAGGATTCATCAAACAGCATAATAACCACCAATACGTTGAATGGCAACAGCTATGGCTTGGTTGCGGTTTCACAGCCCCCTGAGCCCAAGGCTGTTAATAACCTATTTGTCAGCAATACCGCAAGCAATAATGCCGTGGATGGCTTTTTCTTGCAGCACCATGCTAATTCCAGTTTAATATTCAATGCTGCTAATGGCAATGGCAGATACGGAACCCACTTTTTCAATGTGCAGGATATTGCCGTAAATTACAGCACTGCCTGCAGCAATGGCAGCAGTGACATTTTCTGCCAGTACTACTGCAATGGCATTACTGGAAATGGCAATATTGCAGGCTCTGTTCACGGTGCAGATGTTTTTTATAGCAGCTGCTCTTGAGAGAAAAAAACCCTGCTCCTGAATTCAATTTTTCCTGCAAATTCCAATTTTAAACCTTTTCCCCTTTGTATTTATTGGTTTTAGTTAGCCAATTTTTTAGGAGGTCATGGAATTGCTTGAATTAATTGGTCTGGCAGTAATTGCAGTAATCGTTCTGCTTGCAGTAATCCTTGTGGTAATCTACAACAGCCTTATTGGGTTGCAGAAGCGCGTGGACAATGCCTGGGCCCAGATTGACGTTCAGCTTAAGAGAAGGGCGGACCTTATCCCAAATTTGATTGAAACAGTCAAGGGCTATGCCAAGTTTGAGAAAAAGGTCCTTACAGATGTAACCAAGGCCAGGACTGCAATAATGAGCGCAAAGAACCCTGCTGAGAGCGCAAAGGCTGACAACATGCTTGCCGGCGCGCTTAAGACAATCTTTGCCGTTGCTGAGGCTTACCCAAAGCTTCAGGCTTCAGAGAACTTCAAGTCATTGCAGGAGGAGTTTGCAACAACGGAGAACAAGATTGCCTATGCAAGGCAGTTCTACAACGATTCCGCAATGCAGTTCAACACGGCAATTGCGCAGGTTCCAGGCAACATTGTTGCTGCAATATTCGGCCTGGCAAAGCCAAGGCAGTACTTTGAGATTGCCGAAGCGGACAGGAAGCCGGTTAAAGCGGACTTTTCAGACCTTGCTTAATGCAGGGCCTGAATTTTTTTTTCTTTAAATGGCTTGGGTTAAGGGGGCTGGAGTTAATGAGTTTCTACGAGGAGATTAGTTCAAACAACAGGATGACCTATTTCCTGTTCATTATTTTCTTCTTCCTGATAATTGCACTTGGAATTGTTGTTTCCTTTGCAACGGACTTTTACTTCTTCGTGCCTTTGTTTGGAATCATTGCAATAATTTACATACTTGTTTCCTACTACAACAGCGACAGGATTGTTACTGCCATAAGCAAGGCAAAGCCAGCAGACGAGCAGAAGTTCAAGCAGCTGCACAACATTGTTGAGGAGATGGCTCTTGCAGCTGGCTTGCCCAAGCCAAAGGTTTATGTAATAGAGGACACTGCAATCAACGCCTTTGCAACAGGGAGAAACCCTGAGCACAGCGTTGTGTGCGTTACAACAGGAGCTGTCCAATTCTTGAACAGGGCTGAGCTCACAGGCGTTGTGGCGCACGAGATGTCGCACATAAGGAACCGTGATATTAAGGTCATGACAATGGCTGCAATCCTTGTAGGGCTTGCAGTGCTTTTGAGTGATTTCCTCCTGAGAATGTTTGTCTGGGGCGGTGTTGGGGGCAGGGGAAGGTCTGAGAAGGGTGGCGCTCTTGTAATTGCTGCAATTGCCCTTGGCGTTATACTTGCAATTCTCACGCCCCTGATTGCGCAGATGATAAAGTTTGCAATCAGCAGAAAGCGTGAATACCTTGCTGATGCAAGCGCTGTCCAATTAACAAGGTACCCGCAGGGCCTTATTGGCGCTTTGAACAAGATTGACAATGACAAGGAGCCTTTGGAGGCAGCAAACAAGGCAACTGCCCACCTTTACATTGCAAACCCCTTGAAGGGCCAGAAGCTCTGGATGAAGAGCATGTTTTCAACGCACCCCCCAATAGGGGACAGGGTTGCAAGGCTCCAGAAAATGTAAGCTGCTTTTCTGCTGTTTTGTGGCAAAGGCAGACCACCTTCAATAAAACTGTAATTTTCTTTTGATGCAGCAGGCTAGCCTGCTCCTCCGCCTCCGCCGCCTCCGCCTCCTCCCCCTCCTCCGCCAAAGCCGCCTCCTCCAGAGGTGCCTGAGGCAGATGAAAATGCTGAGGAGAAGCTTCCTGCCATTGCCCCAATTCCCGATGTGCTGAAGCTTGCATAGCTTCCTGCAAACATCCTTCCCTGGTATTCTCCCTTCATGCCCTCAAATGCGTGGTCCATTGCCTTTTGCACCTGCTTTGCCACACCCAATGGAATGCTGTAGACAAGGTATTTTTCCCAGAGTGCAATTGCATCCGGCGGCATGTTCTTCAAATTGCTGAAATCTTTCAAAAAGTTGCGGAGCAGCATCCACCTTTTGTAGTGTAGTGTGCCCTCCTTTGTCCTGTTTGCAAGCACAAAGAATGCAATGGCTCCAAGCATGAATGATTCAAGCAGCACTATGAAGAAAATTATCGGGTTTACGAAAAGGCCTGTTACTGCAATTGCCGCCATGCCAAGCGCAAACTTTCCATAAGCTGTTTTTTTGCTGAAAAAACCCATTTCTCTTGCTTCCCTTTCCACTGCGCTTTGCCAGGACATTGCAAAAGCCCTGCTTTTTGACCTGTTTGCCATAAGGTATTCCTTCAGTTCTTTGAGTGTCAGAATATCTGGGGTTTCATCCGCCTTCTTCCTTTTAAACAAAAGCCCCTCATACCTTGTTGCTGCGATCTCCTGCAGCAGCCCGAAAACCATTTCCTCACTTATTGGCAGGTCTTCCCAGTTCCTGTCAATTATCCTTATTTCAAAGTTGTCCTTCCCGAAAATGCCTAAAATTTTTTTCTCCCTCAAGGGCTTTATCTTGATTTTGCCCTTTAGCGCGAGGTCAAGGATTTCTGCGGTTATTGATTCAAGGCTTGGCTTTTTTCCAGCGTGGTATGCCAATGAAGAAACGATTGCAGGGCTGTAGTCATAGGGCACTTCCCTTTCATAGATTGCCTGCAGCCTTACTTTTGGTTCCCTTCCGTAAAGGAGCCACATTGCAATGAAGAAAGCTACTCCCAATCCAACAAAGAGAAATGCAAATTCAGGTTTTTCGAGGAATTTTCTGGACGCCTGCTGTTCTGCCCACAGCGCTTCCTCTTCTTCAATCCTTTCCAGGCCTGCTGTTCCTGAAACAATTGCATGTTCAGTGCTTTCAAGCAGTTCAGCTGGAAAGAGAGTCCTGATTTCAACCCACTGGCCGCTTGGAATTCCAAACGCCTGGAAAATCAGCTTTCTGTTTTCAACAAGCCCAATCATGCCATTCAGTTCTGGGTGACCCCAGCTGTAAACGTCCTCTGGCTTTTCAACTGCTGCAGGCAGCTCTATTTCGCCGTACAGTTCCCCAAGGGCCTTTTCCCAGCCTGAGCCCCAAACTTTCCAGTTAAATTCCGCAATGTCTGTGTGTGCTGTTAGGGCTTTTGAAAGGGTGTATGTTATGAGGAATGTTTTCCTTTCATTGAGTGCAGTGTAATGCCATGTCAGCCTTGTTTCACTGCCCCTGTCCTCTGTTCCAAACTGGATTATGTGCTGTGCGTCTGTCACATCATATGCAAGGATCTCACTTATTTCCCATTCCCCTTTTGGAAAGTCCCTGTATGCATAGCTGAAGCTTCCGCTGAAATTGAATGTTATCCTCTCTTCAACCTTTATCAGGCCGTTTGGAAGAATTTTGTAGCGCAGGTCTGCCTTTTCAAGGTAGTAGCTCTTTGCTGCTGCGTTCAGGAAAAGGCACAGGAGGAAGAATAAAACCAGCATTCCCAATTTTTTTCTCATCCAATAGTACAATTGCCTTAACCGCTTATATTTTTATCCGATTACCCTGTTGAGTATAAATTCAGGCTTGAATTCCTTCAAATCCTTGTATTCTTGCCCCATTCCCACAAAAAGAATCGGCTTTTTCAGCTTGTAGAGGAGTGAGATTGTTGTCCCACCCTTGGAGTCGCAGTCAATTTTTGTTAAAATGAATGCGTCAATCCCGATTTCCTTGTCGTATTCCTTTGCCTGCTGCAGAAGCGCTTGCCCTGTGAATGCCTCGCCAACATAAATTTTCAAATCCGGCTTTATTACCCTCACGATTTTTTCAAGCTCGCGCATCAGGTTCTTGTTTGTCTCCTGCCTTCCTGCGGAATCAATGAGGACGCATTCAATGCCCTTGCTTTGGGCTGCCTTTACTGCGTCAAATGCAACTGCTGCCGGGTCTGCCCCGTACTGGTGCTTTACAACCCTTACCCCAAGCCTTGAGGCGTGCTTTTCCAGCTGCTCGATTGAGGCTGCCCTGAAGGTGTCCCCTGCTGCCCAGAGAACCCTCATGCCCTTTGCCTGCAGCAGGTGGGTTAGCTTTGCAATTGTTGTTGTCTTTCCTGCCCCGTTTGGGCCAAGGAATAGAATCTTGTAGGGCTTTTCCTTTTTTCCCTTAGCCTCCTTGGCAAGGTTTCTTTCTGTTGTTTCCATCATGCCTGAGAGAATTTCCCTTATCTCTTTCTTTACAACTTCCGCCAGGTTTTTTCCCCTTGGGATTTCCTTTCCAACAAGCCTTTTCTTTATTTCAGATGCAATCTCCTCTGAGGTTGTTTGCTCAACGTCTGCCTCAAGCAATGCAAGCTCTAGCTCCCACACAAGCTCTGCCAAATCCTTTTCCTCAAGCCTTACAGAGCCCTTTACAACTGCCTTAATCCTTCCCCTTATTGAAACCCTTGGCTTTATTTCCCTTCTCTCTTCAGCGTAGGCCGGCGCTTCCTTAGCAGGCTCTTCTTTTTCAGCAAACTCTTCCACAGCCTGCCCTGGCTTGGTTTCCTCTTCAGCCTGTTCTGGCTCTTCCTGTTCAGGGGGCTCTTCTTCAATTTCAGGCTCTTCCCCCACAGCTTCCGGTTTTTCAAACTGCTCTGGAAACTTTTCAGCAGTCTTTTTAACTCTCTGTTCCCGTGCCTGTTCAGGTTCCTTTGTTTCAGGGTGTTCAGGTCCTGTTTTTTCAGTGCCTTCTTGAGAAGCAGTTTCTGTTTTTTTCTCTGCCCTTTCTTTTACCTTTTCAGTAAAGCCCTGTATCTTTTTTTTCAGTAGGTCGAACAAGTTAGCTCACGCTTCTTACATCGCCCTGGCTTTGCCCAGCCATCTTTTCCCTTGCCTGCCTGAAAATGCTTTCAAAGCCCCTTAGGTTGTTTGCTATTGTCTGCATTTCCTTTTGAAGCTGGGCAAGGCTTGCTTCCACTTTTTCCCTTTCCATTTCAAGCTTTTTCTGGACTTTTTCGTTGTCCTCTTCTATGAGGACGTTTCCTGCAAGCCCGCTTTTTACCTTTTTCATTTCTGAAAGCTTTGCCTCAATGTAAGTGCCTGCCCCAAGAGATACAAGGATTGCTTCGTCCTTTTTGGCCTTCCCCAGTTCTGATATCGAGTCAATTGCAGAGGCTATTTCCATGAGCGCCTGCTGCATTTCAGCCTGCCTTCCCTGCAGGAACGCAAGCTTTGACTGCTCGTTCCTGTATGCTTCCAGCATCTGCTGCTGGTTCAGCCTAATTTCTTTTTTTTGTGCCATCTTCCAAAACCTCTTTCACTTCCTTTATTAATATCTTGTTTCTCCTTAGCCTGTTTTTGCTTCCGAACAGGGCCATTGTTTTTTCTGCTGCAAAGCTGCTGCTCCCTGCCCTGACTTTTTTGCTGAATTTTTGCTTTTTTTCATTCACTATTATTTCGCCTTCAACCAAAAAAATCTTTGAATCCACTGAATTCACCTCATGCCCCTGTTAAACCATCATCAATCCTTGAAAGCTCGTGCCCGGTTGTATGCAGCCCAACAATTGCTGCGCTGCTGTTTGCTGCAACGCTGTTTGCAATGAATGAATCGCCATAGTTTGCCGTTGCACGGGTTCCCTCATTTCCAAAATGCCTTTTTATTGCCTTGAATTCCTTCTCTGTTGCCTTTGGGCTTATCAGGAAGCCCTTGTTTGTTGCAACGCAGTTTGCGCCGACAAGGTCGCTGCCGCCAATGCTTGCCTGCTTTAATTCAATTGAGAGAAACCTTTCTATTTCCCTTCTCTGCTTTTCGGGCAGGAATTCTGCGCAGATTCCCCTGCCGCTGTTGACTTCTATTATGTTCCCCAGCGCTGCAATGTTTTCAACCTTTTTAACCCTAAACCCCTGCTTTTCAAGCTCTGCCTGCTCCCTTTGCTCTGCTATTTCAGGCAGTATTATGCCCTTTTCGTTTGCTACAGCTAGCACGCCAAGCAGGCTGCTGTTTGCAACGCTTGCCTGGATTACCTCTGTTTCAAAAACCTGTTCCAGCATTTTTCTCTCCTTCCCTGAAATTCCCATCGGGACAAAGACAGCTTTTTCTGTTGCAAGGGCAAAAATTCCCACAAAAGGGCTTTGCCTTACTGTGCCAAGCCTTATTCTCATCTGCCAAATTCAGCCCCTTTTACTTGTTTTGCCCCCTTTTCATTGCAGCTGCCTCTGCAGCCCGTTCAACCGCCTTTTTCTCCTGCTTCTTTTTCTCCTTTTCCTCTTCTATTGCAATTTCCTCTTCGGTCTTTTTCTCCTCTTTCTTTTCCTCTTTCTTCTCCTTCAGGGGCTTTATCTTTTCGCTTTGCAGGAAAACGTTTGCCTTGCCTTCTGCAATAATTACCTTTATCTCAAGCTTTCTTGGGGGGTGCTCTCTGCCCTTCTCCCAGATTGCCTCATTTACCTTGTTGCTGATTAAAATATCCTCTGGCTTAATTCTTGTGTGCTTGAAAGCAAACCTCTTAAGGTGGGTTAATGCCTTGATTGCCCTTTTCGGCCTTGGGAATTTGTACACTGCCTGCATTCCAACTGTGTACTTTTTTTCCTCAAGCTCTTTCTTTTCAGCCTTCTTCTTTTTAGCCATTTAAAACCACTAGTCCTTTTTTCTCCTCTTTGAGGCCTTTTCCATATGCTTTCTCTTCCTGTACTTTATGCCAAGGCCTACCTCTTTCCAGCTTCGGTTTGATTTCGGGTTCCATATCCTTTTGCCTGCCTTCTGCAGGACCCACACAGGCGCGTTTGTCAGCCCAGGCCCTATCTTTTTCCTGCTGCTTATCAGGAATTCCTTAAATTCCTCGTCCTTGTTTTTGGCCATTTTCTTTCCCTCATTTTCTCCTGATTGTTATTTCCCTCTTGTCCCTCAAATTTTCAAGCAAATTCTTCAATTGCTCGTCATCAAGCTTTCCCTGGATTCTTCCGCTGTTCTGCAGGTAAACTATTGCCTGTATTGCCTTCAGGTAAAGCTCCCTGTTTACAAGCTTGACATTTCCAAGCCTTGCCCTTGCAGCGTCATCCAAAAGCATGCCTGCAATTGCATTAAGCTGTGCCTCTGCCTCAAGCGCTTTCTGCCTTTCCGTTTCCTGCTTTTTAGCGTTTTGCTCAGCCATGCTTTTTCAATCCCTTTCTTTTGCCTTTTTTTCAGCTCTCTTTAATTGCCTCGCTTTTCTTTTCAGGGCTGGGCCTCCTCCTTTTTCTTCTCCTCCCTCTTCTGCTCTTTCTTCCTTTCCTCTTCTTTTGCCTTTTCCTTCTGCCTCAGCTCATCCTCTTTCCTCTTGAGCTCTGCTGCAACCGCCTTTTCCTCACCGCTCTTTTCCTCTTCAGCCTTGGCCTGCTTCACTGGCTTTTCAGGCTGCTTTTTTGCTATTGCTGCAACCTCTTTTGACTTTTTGTTCAAATAGCTCTGGCCCTTTCCTGTTATAACGCGGCCTTTCTTGGCCTTTTTAACATACCCAAGTTTTTCAAGCTGCTGCAGGCAGCTTCTCACAATCTTGCCGCTTGCCTTGTAAAAGTGGTGCCTTTTCGTTCCCCTGTTCTTCCTGCCCCCGTAATATGTTCTAAGGGCCTCTGTTCCAACAGGGCCGTCCTTGTAGACCCTGTACATGATGCTTGCCATCCTGAAGTAAAACCAGTCGTCCCTGTCAGGTGTCCTTTCCCTGTGCCTGCCTGTCTTTATGAACATTGACCAGGCCGGCCTTTCAATTCCCTGCGCCTTGAAGTCCTTTGCCATCTCTTCAATCAGCAGGCCTGCTGGCACGTCAAATATACCCAATTTAATTCACCTCAAAAAGCACTTTTCAGTGCATTTGCTCAAATCAGCACAACCGCGCTGACAAGCCTCCAAAATCAGAAGCTTATAGCAATTCCCTACCCTGAAAGCTTTAAAAAGCCTACTTCTCTGGCCTTTCGCCCCCTGAATGCAAATTGCAGTTTACTGTTCAAAAGAATTTATTTTTTTGTTTTTATCCTGCTGAAATTCCCACTACTTTGCCTGCAAAGCTTTCCTTTTTTCCAGTATAGCTGTCCACTCTTCGCGTGTTTTTTCTGCCAGCGGATACTTTTCCACGAAGTACTGGCTTCCGCTTGCCAAGTTTAACTTTTGGGGTCTTGCTGCCCTTGCTGCTTGGTTTTGCTCAATTTCCCTTTTTTCCCTTTTCCTGGTTTCAGCCATTGCCACCCACCTTTCAGGCCCTGTCATTTTTGCGTTAGATGCCAAAATCATGCCCCCCTGTTTCTTTCCGATTTCTCTGCCTTGCTATTAAATTAGTGACCCGATGCTGATATATACCCGTTTTTTGGATAATTCAGTGTTTTTGCGCGGATTAATTGCTGCTTTTCCTAAGGCTGCGGCTTCAGCGCTTTTTCAATTTGCATGTTTTTCAGTTTCCCTTTTTGAAGCTGAACCCGCATCCCCTGCACTTTATTTCAACCAGCTCTCCAGCCTGCTTCCATTCTGCGTTCTTTCCTTCAACCAGAAACTCGCCGCACTTTTTGCAGAACTGCTTCTTCAGTTCTGCTGGGATTGGCGCCTTGTTCCTTGTGCTCAGCCTTCTTGCCAATTCCACATAGCGCCTGCTC
>JAFGDB010000029.1 GCA_016932355.1 Candidatus Iainarchaeum sp.
GAGGAATACCAAACCCTGCCATTTGCAGAAAGGTGGATTGAAAAGGAACTGAAATTAAGCGATTTCCAGAGAAAGATTGGCATGAGGGAGCTCATGAAAGCAAAGTGCATCAGGGCATACCCAGTGCTGCGCGAAGAAACAGGCAAAACAGTAACGCAGGCAGAAAAAAGCTTCATAATCTTTGAAGGGAAAACAACGGTTATTTGCTAAGAGCCCATATTTTTTAAAGGAAAAAGCCACTGCAAACACTGAAACCCCTGAATTGAAAAAAAAACACGCCAGGCTTTTAAGCGGAATATTTTTATACAACAAGAAACTAATTGTTCCTGAAATGGAAATAAGCGACGATGCCCTGAAATTTGGAAAAATGCAGATGGCCGCAATGGCAGGCACTGCAATCTCAATCCTTGTGTGGGCATTTTTCCTCAACGCAACAGGAATTACAATCAACGACCTGTTCACATTCCAAGTGCACATGCTGGCTGAAAAAGTGCTTACAGTGAGCTTTGCACTCTTCCTCATCACCCTCCCATTGACAACAGCGCTTACCGCGTCCTTTGCAAAAAAAACAGGCAAGCTCAATATCCTGCTTGTTTCCCTGATTGCGAGAGTTGTTGGGCTGGTGCTGGCAATGCTTGCATTCCCAAGGCTGCAGGATTTCTGGATAGTTGGCATATTCTACCTGATAGCGCTTCCCCTTGTTGTGGAAAGGACATATGTTGGATATGCTGAATTCAAGAAATGGGTTACACTGAGGACAATGCTTGCATCAAGCGGCAAAGCAATAGCCGTGCTGTCAATAGGCCTTGCAGTGCTAAGCATTGCAGTAATACTCCCGCAGCAGGAGCAATACATTGGAAAGTTTGAGGACTTTGTAATTGACTTTGCGCAAGGCATTGTAGGCGGCCAGGCAAGAACCAGTGCAGTAACAAATACAGCAGACCTCCTTGTCCAGAGGGACATTGAAACAATTGAAAGCTTTACAGAAAGCCCATATTTTGCAAGGCTCAGGGAGAAAACAGACCCTGATGTAATTGCATTCGTTGCAGCAGTTGAAACAGTAAGCCAGCAGGTGAAAAGCCCTGAATACAGGCAGCAGGTTGAAGGGCAGCTTCAGCAGGCAGCAAGCGAAACAATCAGGGAAATGGACATAATGGCCACAATAAAGAAACAGGTGCCCTTCTTTGAAATAATGGAGCAGTTCCTGTGGGCATTCCACGCCCTTTTCCTGGCAGGGGCCTTCTCAATGCTGGCAACATTCATCTCAAAGCCAATGGCAGTGGTATACGGGGCAATAGCAGGAAAAATCATTTCCCTAGCGCAATGGCCTAAATAATTAAATAGATAGCCAGAGCACAATTCTATTAGCTTAT
The DNA here is from genome assembly GCA_016932355.1 of Candidatus Iainarchaeum sp. GTDB lineage: Archaea > Iainarchaeota > Iainarchaeia > Iainarchaeales > JAFGDB01. The sequence goes on from JAFGDB010000029.1 coordinate 1,374, forward strand.
GCTCCCATGGTGTAGTGGATAGCATTGAGGCTTGCGGAAAGCTTTTCTTAAAAAGAAAAGCTTGCAAAAGAAAAGCAATTCGCTTTGCAAATTGCAGGCAACAAGCCTTAGACTCGGGTTCAATCCCCGATGGGAGCACTCTATTAAAGGGTTTTGCACAGGAAATCTTTTCAACGCAGGGATAGGGAAGCGGTCAAACCTGCCAGGTTCAGGAAGCCTTTTTTCCCGTAGAAAAAAAGCCTTGGGAAAACGCGATTGCTTCGCAATCGCAAGCCTTTCCAGGGAAAAGATGGGAAAAAGACTGGAAAAGCCTGGTCGCTTAGTGCGTTCGGGGGTTCGAATCCTCCTCCCTGCATAATGCCATCAAGCCCAAGCGAGATGGCATACAAAGGAGGTTTGAGGCGGACAACCACGCGTACGAAGTCGCGTAATCCTCCTCCCTGCATAATGCCATCAAGCCCAAGCATGAAACTTGAAGACCTTTTTTTCCAAGAGCCTGAGAACGGCTACCCTCCAAAAGAGGACAGCTGGCTGCTTGCAAAGAACATTCCAAGCGTGCAAGGAAAGAAATGCCTTGACATGGGCTGCGGTTCAGGCATCCAAACAGCCGCGCTTTTAATGCAGGGGGCAGGGGAGGTTGCCTGCGTTGACATTAACCCTGATGCCCTTGCAAAAACAAGGCAGCTTGTTTCAAGCAACTTTCCAAATGCAAAGATTGAAACAGTGCAAAGCAACCTGTTTGAAAAGGTTGAAGGGAAATTTGACGTCATTGTTTTTAACGCGCCCTATGTCCCAAGCGAGGGAATAAAGTGACCTGAGACTGATGGCGGGAAGCAGGGCAGGCAGGTAATTGACAGGTTTCTTGAACAGCTTCCGGAAAGGCTGGCGAGGAATGGGGTTTGCATACTGCTGCAGTCAAGCCTTAATGGCCTGGAAAAGACCCTGGAAAAGATGAAAAAGCTTGGGCTTGAGGCCAGGGTAATTGCAGAGCAAAAGCTGGACTTTGAAAAGCTGCAGGTTATCATGGCAAGGGAAAAACAAAATTGAATTTGAAAGGATGTTTTGCAGCAAAGGCACAAAAGAAAATGCTGAGGCTAGATTTTTCCGGTTTTTTTCAGGAAAGCGGCTGCAAAGCCGGCTGCAGCAATAGCTGCAATGCCTGCAGCAAGCTCTACAGGAAATGGGTTTGGCTCTGGTTTTGGGCCTGGGCTGAATTCAAGGGAGAACTGGCTGTCATTGTCAAGCTCAAACTGGTTGAGGGAAGGGGAATAGGTTTGCACGCTAATTTTTCTTTGGGTTGGCGAGAAGCGCATTATCCTGAGGAAGCCGTTGCCGCCGTTCTCCAAGCTCTGGTAGTCTGAAAGCACCTGCAAAACAGGCTTTCCTGCAATGTTTGGGTCAACCCTTCCGGCTTCACCATGCACATGCCCGCATAAAACAAGGAAAACGTTTTCGTTTGGGTAGATGAGCTCATCCCAGATGTACTCAGTGTTGTTGGAGCCTGTGCCACAGCCGCTCTCCTTGTAAGAGTGCACCTCCCTCTCCCCATTAAGGCCGAGGTAGGCGTGTGTTGAGATTATTGCCAGCCTGTCTGAATGGGTTCTAAGAACCTGGTTTGCCCACTGCAGGGCAGCCTTGCCAGGGCAGTACCTCAAATGCAATACTATGAAATCAAGGCCTGAGGCGGAGAAAAGCTGGAAGCTGTTTTCATTGCTTCCAAAGGGAAAATTTCCGCCATACCATGAATGTGAATTGAACCTTGAGGGGGGGAAATAGAAATTGAAGTTGGATATGTCCCCCTCCCTTGAAAAGTCATGGTTTCCGGGGGCGATTCCATAGGCAACCTTTCCGTCAAGAAAGCCCATGCTAGTGCCAGCATTCTGCCACTGTTCAACTGAATCATAGTCGTCAACTATGTCGCCAAGGTGCGAAACAAAAACAATGTTCATGCTTTCAGCGTTTTCAGCAATCCACTCTGTCTGGGAATTGAAAATTTCGGGGAAATCTCGGGAATACTTCTGGGTGTCAGGCAAAACCACAATTGTAAAATCCCCTTGCTCGGCTGAAACAGTGGAAAAAAGCAGGATTATTGCAATTAAAATAAATGATTTTCTCATTCAAGCAGCCCTCTTTTTTCCTCTAGGCATTTGCCTTGCCTGTGAAGCCTGCCTTCTGGCAGCAAACTGGTTTAGGCCCCTTGCCTCAGCAAGCCTGCCAGCAGGAGTCATAGGGGGCTCGCCTGGATAAGCGGGCTTTACCTTTGAGCCCAAAGGCCCTACAAACTGCCTTTTAACCTGCCTGTGCTGCTGGCCCCTGAAAAGAAGGTTCCTGAGCCAAGTGAACAGAGGGGTTAAAACAGGTATTGAAAGCGCGCCAGTTGCAGACCATGCAGGCTGCCTTTTCATTTCTCCGCCAACAGGCCTCCTGTCAAGCCTGGCTGCAATGCCCCTTCCTGAAACTGCAGCTGCAAGCCTTGACCTTGCAGGAACCCTTGCAGGCCTTTGGGAAAAAGCCCTTCTGCCCTGCCTCAACCTGGCCAGGTTTTGGGCTTGGCCAAGCCTGGCTGCGTTTTGGGCCTGCATTGCCCTGGCGGCATTTGAAACCTGCCTGCGCCTGGGAAAGGGAATTGCCCTTCTTTTAACAGCCATTGAAAAACACCATTTAAGTAAAATAGCTTGTTTTTTGTTTAATTTAATTGTTTTGCATGGCAATAGTAAGCTTTTTTAAGGTGTTGAGATAAATAGGATTAGGTGATTTTACCATGAAGTTTTTCAAAAGCTGCGGTGAATACGGAGACGACGACGACGCACCAGAAGAGTATGATGACGAGTAATTTACTCTCTGTAGATTATATCAACTGATTTTACTCCCTTTACTTTTTTTATTTCTTCAATTGCATTATTCAGGTTAGCTGCGCTTGAAAACCCCAAATTGAAGCGGCATTCTGCTTTTGCATCAGGCGTGTCGCCAACAGAGGCAGCTGCAATGTTTATTCCATTTGCTGAAATTGCCCTGCTTACCCCTGCAAGAATTCCAACCCTGTCAGTCACCTCAACATTGAGGTCAATTGAGGGAAGGCTCTGGCCAGGCCTTTTCTTCCTTTTCAGGAAAGAGCTTATTGCATTTTTTGCTGAAAAGCTCTTTGCATTTTTAAGCCAGGGGTCCTTTGCCTGGACCTCGCTTGAAAATATGAGCTCAACAATGTCACCATTGGCAAGCTTTCTTCCAAGAGAGGCAAATTTTCCGTTTACCTTTGCCTGCCAAAGCCTGAAGGCAGCTTTTTTGTCAAACTCGAAGGCAAAATCAACAGGGGTTGAGTTTGCAGGCATCTCAAGGGATTCCCCCTCCGGCGTGAAAACAGTTATTGTCTTTGTTAGGAAATCGGCTTTCAAAGCATTCAAAAAGTCAGCCCTGCTCTTGGGCATTTTTCCGTTTCCCATTACCTTTGCAAGCAAAGCCATGTTCTTGTGAAGGAGCTTGTCTGTGCCCTTGCTTTTAAGCTGCCAGAAAGCCACAATGCCCTTGCTTGTAATTTCCTGCATTTCGGCTGTTGCAATCCTGACATCAACAGGCATTCCGCTCGGCCCTATAACAGTGGTGTGCAGTGCCTGGTAAAGGTTTGCCTGCGGCAAGGCAATGTAGTCGCGCACTTTCCTGGGCAGGGGCGTGAAAAGGCTGTGCACAATTCCAAGCAGGCCATAGCAATCAACAGCGGTTGGCACAATTACCTTCAGGAAAAGGAAATCCGGCAACTCGTCAAGGCCCTTGCCGCGCTTCTGCATCTTTGAATGTATTGCGTAAATTGTTTTTTCCCCGACCTCAAAACCCAGATCTTTGGACTTGCACCTTTTCCTTACTGCATTGGCCATTGCATTAAGCTCAGCCTTTCTTGCCTTGCCCTTTCTCTTGACAACCCCTTTTAAGCTTGAGTAAATCTCAGGCCTGAGGTTCTTGAATGCAAGGTCACTCATCTCATTGTAAAGGGCATGGATGCCGAGCTTTAAGGCAATGGGGGCATAAACCTCCAAAACCTCATCAGAAATCCTCAGCCTGTCAGGCTCAGGCAAAAAGCGCAGTGTGCGCATGTTGTGAAGCTTGTCAGCAAGCTTTATTACAATTACCCTGGGCTCCTTGGTGGTTGCAAGCAGGAGGTTCTGCAGGTTTGCAGTCATCTTTGTTTCCCTTGTCTCATGGCCCATTCTTGTAAGCTTGGTTACGCCCTCAACAAGGTGCAGAACAGCATCGCCGAACTTCTCCCTTAATTCGCTTGGCTTTGCCCTTGTGTCCTCAAGCACATCATGCAGCAGGGCAGCGGCAATGGTTTCAGGGTCAGCGCCAAGCTCTGCAAGGATAAAGGCTGTTTGCAAAGGGTGCACAAAGAAGGGCTTTTTGGATTCCCTGAGCTGGCCCTTGTGGCATTTTTTTGCAAACAAAAAAGCGTTCTTGGTAAGCCCTGAATCCGCTTTAGGGTAGTTCTTTTTTACTATTTTAATAAGCTTCTGCAAATCCCTGTCCTGCTTTGTTGAATGCATAACTATCTCAAAATTCACAATCTGGTGAGGCCTGCTATTGCCCTTTCAAAATTCTTCCTCTCTTCCCTGAGCTTTTGCCTATGCTCCAAAATCTGCTTTTCTGCCATGCCCAAACACTGGTTTCCCGGAGCGCCGAGATGGGTTTTCCTCTTGACGTTTTCCACAGGGTCAGCCACAAAATCAAACTTGCTTTCAGCAATAACCCTGTAGGCATCCCTGAAAGGCAGGCCCTTTTCAGCCAACTCCAGGGCCTTGTCCGTTGCAAACAGCTCAAGGCGGCATGCTTTTGATGCTGCTGCCCTGTTGACCTTAATTTTTGCAGCAACCAATGCAAAAATGTCAAGGCAGTCTTTCTCCAAAGCAAGGCCCTGCATTAAGGGCTCTTTTGTCAGCTGCAAATCGCGGTGATAGCCGCTGTACATGCCATTAATGACATTAATTATTTGGATTAGGTAGCCCTGCATCATTGCGCTCTTGCCGCGCATCAGCTCAAGCACATCAGGGTTTTGCTTGTGGGGCATCATGCTGCTGCCTGTGCAAAACTCCTCAGGCAGCCTTACAAAGTTGAATTCTGGAGAACTGAAAAGTATGAGGTCGGAAGCAAGCCTTCCCAAGTCAATGTTTACCTGCAGCAAAGCAGAAAGTATAACTGACTCAATTTTTCCGCGCCCGCTCTGCACATACAAGGTGTTGTTCTGCAGCTTTTTGAAGCCGAGCAGCTTTGTGGTAAGCTGCCTGTCAATCGGTAGGGCAACACCATAGCCTGCAGCGCTTCCCAAAGGGTTCTGGTTGTTCAAATCGTAAGCGCCCCACAGCAGGCGCAGGTCGTCAAGCAGGGATTCAACAAAGCTCCCGACCCAAAGGCCGATTGAGGAGGGCATTGCCTGCCTTGTGTGGGTGTAGCCAGGCATTGGAACAAACTCGTTCCTTTTGGCCAAGTGCAAAAGGGCGGAGGAAAGCTCAAGCAGGGAAGCAATTATCAGCTGCAGCTCCCTCTTGCTGTAAAGCCTCAAGTCAGCAAGGACCTGGTCGTTCCTGCTCCTTGCAGTGTGAATCTTCTTCCCCAAATCGCCAAGCTTCTTGGTTAAGTGGTTTTCAATCTTGGTGTGCACATCCTCGTCCTGCTGCTGCATTTTAAACAGGCCCTTCTTGTCAAGGTTTATTACTGCAACAAGCTCTTTCTGAAGCATTTTGAATTCAGCTGGCTTCAGCACATGAATTTTCTGAAGCATTTTTGCATGCGCAATCGAGGCAAGGCAGTCATAGAGGACAAGGTTCTGGTCAAGGGCAAAATCACTGCCAACAGTAAAGCGCTCAATCCTTTCATCCAAAGGAACATGGCCCTTATCCCAGAGTTTCATACAGGAATTCCCCCAAAAAGGATTTTATAACAATACTAATAGCCCTTAACCCTAATGCAATAAGAGAAATTAGCCCCAATCTTTTTAAACACTTGTATACATAAGTTGTTTTGGTAGCTATGGAAAGTGAGCGACTTCATTTCAAAGGCTGATTCTGCTGATTTGCTTACTTGCCAAAACCTAAGGAAATTCAATCCAATTGAAACAAATTCCAAAAGCAACCGAAAGGAATTTAATAACTCTAAAACAAATTGTAAAACAGGCAAAAGCCCGAAAATGCGAGCCCGAACGGCGAGTACAGTCTATTCTCTGAAAGCGAATAGGCTCAAACCATACGCGGATTTTGCCGCGTTGCGAGCGAAACAATCACAGCCCATACGAGCGATAGCAAGTATGGGCTCAATTTGCAGCCGGAATTTGGCAGCTAATGGCTGGCGTAGTCTAACGGTTAGGATAAGCGGCTGTGGACCGCTTGAACCGGGTTCAACTCCCGGCGCCGGCCTTCCCAATTCATTTCCGCTCTCTAAGCGGAAATGCTTTTTCGCAAACCTTTTTCTAAAAGGTTTTTCAAGTGATTCAGTTCATCATCACTAGTTCTGCATGGAAAACTGAAGCTAATTTCAAATTATGCGTAAGCACGCCATTTGAAAACCAAAGGAGGGGCATGTGAATGCTTGCAAAGAGGGTAATAGCCTGCCTTGACTGCGATATTGCCAGGGGGGAGGCAAGGGTGGTTAAGGGCGTTCAATTCAAGAAACTTTCATTTGCAGGAAAGCCATGGGAGCTGGCTGAACGCTATTACGAGCAGAACATAGATGAAATCTGCTTCCTTGACATAAGCGCTTCACTGGAAAAAAGGCAGACGATGGCAGACGTGCTCAGAAGAACAAGCAAAAGAGTGTTTGTTCCCCTAACAGTTGGAGGCGGGATTAAAAGCAGGGAGGACGCAAGAGGCCTTTTCAGGGCAGGAGCAGACAAGGTTGCGGTAAACACAGCAGCCTTGGAAAGGCCTGAGCTAGTGGGGGAAATTGCAGGCATGTTTGGAACGCAGGCCGTGGTTGTTGCAATTGACGCAAAGAAACAAAGCAAGGAAAAATGGGGGTGCTTTGCTTATGGGGGAAGAAAAGCAACAGGCATTGATGCAATTGAATGGGCAAAGAAGGTGGAAAAGCTGGGGGCCGGGGAAATCCTGCTAACAAGCATGGACAGAGATGGAACAAAGCAGGGGTTTGACATTGAATTAACAAGAAGGGTGAGTGAAGGGGTTAACATACCCATAATTGCGTCCGGAGGGGCAGGAGACTTGCAAAGCATTGCAGACGTGCTTATTTTGGGAAAGGCTGATGCTGTTCTTGCAGCTTCAATCTTCCACTATAAGAAATTCACAGTAAAACAGGTTAAGGAATTTCTGGAAAAAAAAGGAGTTGAGGTGAGAATATGATAATCCCAAGCATAGATTTGATGAACGGGAAGATTGTGCAGTTGAGGCAAGGCAAGGAGAAAATGTTGGAATTAAAGGGGAAGCCAGCAGAATTTGCTGAAACCCTCTCCGCCCTTCCTGCTGTCCAAATAATTGACTTAGATGCTGCTTTGGGGAGAGGGGGAAACAGTGAAATGGTGGATGAAATCTGCAAAGTTGTGAATGCAAGGGTTGGAGGGGGCATCAGAAGCATGGAGAAAGCAATGGAAATTCTGGATGCAGGAGCCAAAAAAGTGATAATTGGCAGCAGAGCAAAGCCTGAATTCCTTCAAAGCCTTGCAAAAGAATTTGGAAGGGGATGTCTTCATTGCAGCAGTTGATTCATGGAAAGGGGAAGTAATGGTGAAAGGTTGGAAAGAGAAAACAGGCAGAAAGGTGATTGAAACAGTAAAAGAGTTGGAGCCATATTGCTCGGAATTCCTCTTTACCTGCATTGAAAGGGAAGGAATGCTGCAGGGAACAAGCATGGAAAAGGCCAAGCAGGTGAGCGAAGCAACTAGCATCAGAAAGAGCTTCGCAGGCGGAATCAATTCACTGGAAGAGGCAGCTGAATTAGAGGTGCTTGGCTTTGATTCAGTGCTTGGAATGGCGTTCTACACCGGGAAAATTTCCCTTAAAGAGATAAAGAAATTCAACGAAGTGGATTTTGTAAAGGGAAAAGGCCTTGTTCCTGCAATTGTTCAGGAGGCAAGAACTGGCTGGGTGCTAATGCTTGCCTACATGAACAGGCAATCGCTTGATAGGACTTTGAAGACCGGCAAGGCAACCTACTGGAGCAGGAGCAGGCAATGCCTCTGGCAGAAGGGGGCAACATCAGGAAATTGCCAGAAAGTAAAGGAAATTATGTTTGACTGCGACAGGGATGCAATACTGTTAAAAGTTGAACAAAAGGGGAATGCGTGCCACACAGGAAAGTATTCCTGCTTTTTCAACAGGAGGGCAATAAAATGAAACTTGCATTTGGCACACCAAAAGGAAGCTTGGAAGAGAAAACAATGGACTTGTTCAAAAAGGCAGGGTTTGAGATAGCCATCAATGGGAGGAGTTATTTCCCGTCAATTGATGACCCAGGGATAGAGCTAATGATGGCCAGGGCACAGGAAATGCCAAGGTTTATTGAAGATGGAGTGATTGATGCAGGCATAACAGGGAGAGACTGGTGCATTGAAACAAAGGCAGAAGTAAAAGAAGTGGCAGAACTGCAGTACTCAAAGCGGACAAACAGGAAAGTGAGGTGGGTGCTTGCAGTAAACAGGGATTCAAAAATCAATTCAGTTAAGGATTTAGAGGGAAAGAGGATTGCAACAGAGCTTGTTGGAGTAACTGAAAGGTATTTGAAGAAGAACAGGGTAAATGCAGAGGTGGAGTTTTCCTGGGGGGCCACTGAAACAAAGTGCCCAAAGCTTGTTGACGCAATAGTTGAACTGACTGAAACAGGCAGTTCACTTAGGGCAAACAACCTGAAAATAATTGATGAACTGCTTGAGTCAGTTACAGTGTTGATAGCAAACAAGGAGGCATGGAAAAACAAGTGGAAAAGAGAGAAAATAAGCAGGATAAATGACCTGCTGCAGGGCGTGCTATTGGCAGAGCAAAAAGTATTGCTTGAAATCAATGTACCAAAGGAAAACTTTGAGGCATTGGTAAAAGTGCTGCCTTGCATGAAAAGCCCAACAATAAGCGAACTATACAAAGGAGGGGGCTATGCAATAAAGGTTGCAGTTGACAAGAAGGAGGTCAGGGAAATTATAGGAAGGCTTAAAAAAGCAGGGGCAGAGAGCATATTGGAATATAGCCTGCAGAAGGCAATTGTTTAAATAGGGTTTTAGCTTATACATTAGGTGAATGGCTGTGGAAAATTTCCAGACTGTCAGGGGAATGCAGGATTTCCTGCCCGAGAGGGCAGCAAAAAAGCAGCTGGTTGAGGACACATGCAAGGCTGTTTTTGAAAGGTATGGCTTTGACCCGCTGGAAACCCCTGTTGTAGAGGACTTTGCCCTGCTTTCAAAGAAGGGCTCTGGGGGGGAAGCAATAAAGGACGAGATTTACTACTTTAAGGACAAGTCAGGAAGAGAACTTGGCCTAAGGTTTGATTTGACTGTTCCGCTTGCCAGGGTTGTTGCAACAAACAAGCAGCTTGCAAAGCCCTTCAAGAGATTCCAGATAGGAAGGGTCTACAGGTATGACAGGCCCCAGGAGAAAAGGTACAGGGAATTCACTCAGGCAGACTGGGACATTGTTGGCTCAGCCAGCACACTGTCAGACTTTGAGGCAATTGCAATTGCAATTGACGTTATGAAGGAGCTTGGCTTCACTGAAAAGGATTTCAGCGTGGAAATCAACAACAGGAAGCTCTTGGAGGAAATTGCATTAAGCTGCAACGTTCCCCAGAACAAGGTTGTTGAATGCTTCAGGTGCCTGGACAAGCTGGACAAAATTGGCGTTAATGAAGTTAAAAAGGAGATGCAGAAAAAGGGCATTGACACACAAATTCTTGGACAACTGCAGTCCGGCGGCCTTGAAAAGCTAAGCCTGAAGGACAATGGCCCGCTCAAGGAACTGGAAGCCCTTTTCATAATGCTTGAGGAAAACGGCCTTGACAAGTATGCCAGCATGAACCTGTGCCTTGCGCGCGGCCTCGAGTACTACACTGGGATGGTTTTTGAGGTTGCAGTAAAGGACAGCCCAAGCGTTGGAGGCGGAGGAAGATATGACAAGCTTGTTGAAATGTACGGCGGCTCGCCAAACCCCGCTGTTGGCGGCTCTTTCGGCATTGAAAGGCTTGTTGAGGCGCTTGGGAAAAAGCTGGAGGCCGGAACAAACACAAGCATCTTTGTTGCAGCCGTTGGCGAAAAAACCCAGAATAGGGCAATTGAGCTCACAAGGCAGGTCAGGGAGCTTGAC
>JAFGDB010000005.1 GCA_016932355.1 Candidatus Iainarchaeum sp.
CATGGTTTCGCCCATTTCGGTAAAAAGCTCCTGCTGCAGCCTTTGCACCTCTTTCTTGCTTTTCTCATCCGTGTTTTTAACAAGGTCCTTTATTTTCTTCTGCTTTTCCTTCATCCTCTGCTGTGCGGCCTTCTGGCCTTTCTTGTCAACAAGCTTGTTCTGCAAAAACCTGCTTACCACTACCAAAATCACGGAAATTACGCTGATGTCTATTGCAGGGCTAATTAAAGCCATAAAAACCACCAAAAAAGTCGTTTTGGGAGAAAGCTTCCCTGTAATGATTGTGGGGGCAATAGAATATAAATTCTCCGTTCAAGGCTTTGTTTCCATAATCCATTTTTTTTTCACCCGAACAATTTCCCAAGGAGCGGATGCATTGCCATCATCTGCTCCTTTGCAAGCTCCTCGTAAAGCCTGTAAACAATTCCAACTGTAAGCAGTATTCCTGTGCCGCTGCTTAGCCCGCTAAGGGCCATGTCCCCAAGCCCGGCAAGCAGTGCAACAAATATGCTTCCAAGTATTGTTATTGTTGGAATATACCTGTTTAGGATTCCTTCAATTATCCTTTTGTCCCTTCTAAACCCTGGAATGTACATCCCTGACCTTTGGAGCTGGTCTGCAACAGCCGAAGGGCTCTGGCCGCCCATCTGCACCCAGAAGATTCCAAATATGATGCAGCATATTATGAGCACAATCATGTATGTGAATGCCTGGAATATCTGCGGCCCCATAAATGCCATTGCAGGGAAGAAGCCCTCCTGGGTTATCCTTACAAGAATGTCCTGGAAGAGGTTGAATGGGCTGTTTGTTGCCCACGCAATTGTGGCCATAACCTGGTTAATGATTGGAATGCCTTTCATTATTTCCGCCCAAAGCTGCAGGTTTGCAAACAATGCAACTGCGAGTATTACAGGCAGGTTGCTCACGTAAAGGAGCTTTACAGGGAACCTTCCGCCCATGCCCCTTGTTCCCATTGTAATTGGTATGTTTATGTGCATTCCCTCTGCAAAGACAACAATTGCAAATATTGCGGCTGCAACCAGTATTGGCAGCAGCAGGAGGAAGTTTGCGCCTGTTGAAAGCGAACCTATGAATTGCAGGATGACCCCGCCTGGGTCTCCAATAGTTATGCCAGGTCTGAAGACCCTCCAGAAGAATACCCCGCTTACGCCCCCTGCAATGAAAAGCCCTATGCCTGAGCCAATTCCATACTTTGAAACAATTTCGTCAAGGTAAAGAAGTATGATTGAGCCAAATGCAACCTGCAGGACCACTAGCGCCATCATTCCAGGCATTGCAAGCAGAGGCGTGCCTGTAATTGTGTATGCTGCTGCCTCAAAGAAGCAGAGGATAATTGAAAAGAGCTTTTGCAGGCTCTGGAAGCGCGCCCTGTCCCTTGGGTTTCCCAAATCAATGTCAAGGAATTTTGCGCCAACCAAGAGCTGCAGTATTATTGAGCTCAGCACAATTGGGCCAATCCCTGCACTTATAATGCTTCCCATCTGGCTTGCAAGAATGGTTTGTATTTCGGATAGGTAGCCTGCCCTTGCTGAGTCCAAGCCGATGATGCTGATTCTTCCCATTATGAAGAACAGCAAAAGGGCTATCGCGCTCCACATAAGCTTTTTCTTGAGCGGCGGCGCTGTCTCAGGCGGCTTTATTTCCGGCAGCAGCCTGAAAACCGGCTCAAGAGTGTCAAGCAAACTCATCTGGTCACCTTTTTAATTGCCTCTTTTTTTGATTCAATTTCCATTTTTAAAAATTTTTATTTTTTCCCTTTGCCCTATTTTTAATTTCACTTTCCTTTTTTTTAATCAGTGCCTCTTTTTCCCTTTTTTTCGGTTTCCTTCCCCTTTTCTTCCTTTGCACTTTCCTTTTCAGGGCCTTCCCCGTTTTCCCCTGCCACTTCAGAGTCTTCCCCTGGTGTTTCGGCTGCCGGCTGCTCAACCTTCCCGCCTGCCTTCTCTATCTTTTCCATTGCTTTCTTGCTGGCCCTTATGTTTCTTGCAACCAGCTTTTCTTTCAAGTTGCCCATTGAAAGTATTTTCCCAAACCCTATTTTGTTTCCGTCAATTACAATGCTGTTTCCCTCTTTTACTGCCTTTTTTTCCGCAAGCATTTTTGGGAGCTGCTGCTGCAGCTGGTCAAGGTTAATGGCATTAACTGTTGTTTTTTCCCTGAGCTTTTTCTTCTCTGTTCCAAACTCGCCATAGTATTTTGTGAACTTGTGCTTGTGCGAGCCGGCCCTTCCCCTGCCGCCTCTGCTGCCTGCCCCTCTCCTGTTCTTTGTGTCGCCTTTGCCATGGGTCCTGTTGCCCCTTACCTTGTTTTTTTTCCTTCTTCTCCTTACAACCATTTCAAATCATCCTCAAAACCAGTTTGTTTATGTCCGATGCCCTGTATCCAAGCGCTCCCCCTATGCTGTATGGCTTTTTTATTCCTGCCCTTTCATAGCCTTTTTTCGGGGGCCCTAGCCTGAACACAGGCTTTATTGAAAGCTTTTCGAGAATCAGCTTGCCTTCAATTATTTGCTTTGCAAGCTCTTTCCAGCTGCCAAGCTTGTTTTCCTTCAAAAACTTCTCACCTGGCTTCTTGTTTCCAGCAAGCCTTGCCCTTTTCTCCAGCAGCAGCGCCAGAGTTTCCTCGCCTATTTCCCCAAACGTGGTGAATGACCTTACTTTTTGCAGCATTGGAATCTGGCTTTGCTTAACAAGCACAAGGTGGTTTACCCTGTCCATGCCAAGTAGCTGCATTGTTTTTTTTGCATCAGGTGCCATTTTTACGCTTCCCCTGACCCTTATTGCAGCATACATTCCGCTTTCTTGTTTTCCCTTGTCCATCCATTTCACCCTTCTTCTTATGCATTCCTTCTTTCTGCCTCTTGTTTCTTGCTTATGCTGTCACTGAGCTTCATTGAAGTGGTTTTGGCCAGGGCATCAATCGCAGCCCTTATGAAGTTCAGCTTTGTGTCTGTTGCCCCTTTAACGTTTGTCCAGACATCAGTGATTCCTGCTAGCTGGAGCACGTCTTTAATTACGTTGCCTGCCACAAGGCCAACTCCGTTTGGCGCAGGCAGGAATGTTACCCTAACGCTTGCGTTTTTGCCTGTTACCTTGAATGGGACGCTGTGGCCCTTTCCGCATGCGCACTGCCAGCTGCCGCAGCCTCTTCTGACCCTTATAAGGTTCAGTTTAGCGGTTTTTGCAGCTTTTCTTACTGCAGGCCATTTCTCGTTGTCTTTTGCTGTTCCAATTCCAACAAAGCCGTTTCTGTTTCCAACAAGGACTGAAACCCTGAATGAGAACTGCCTGCCTGCAGCTATGACTCTTGTGGTTTTCTTAACATCAACCATCTTTTCCTCAAGCTCAATCAGCTTGTCAACTATTTCAGGCTCTAATATCACTTCATTGCTGTCAAATATCTGGTTCAGGTCAGTTATTTCCCCGGCAAGAACCTTTTTTCCAAGCGCTGTTTTTGGAACCCAGGCAGCCAGCTGTTTCTCCTTTTCACTTAGCCTCGGGCCTCTTTCCTCTTTCCTGTCTTCGCGTTCCCTATTCATTTACTTCCCCCCCGCCGTCTTTTTCCCGCAGGATTTTTTCCTTTGCCTCGTTAAAGATTTTTTCAATCTGCTTTGGGTCAAGCTTTTCTTTTGCGTACCCGCTGAATTTTTCCCCTGCTTTCTGCCCAAGCTTTTCCGCAAACAGTGCAATGTGCTTGCCGCTTGCCCTTTCCTGGCTTGGCAGCGCTTCCTCGCCTGAACTGACCTTAAGCCCTGCTTCCAAAGCGCCTTTCAGAACCGCTGTCCAGAATGCCCCATGTATTGGCGTGTTGTTCCCTATATCCAGCACGGCCTGTTCTATTTTCCCCTTGCGTGCCTTCACCCCTATGAGCAGCCCTGTTAGGTATGCTGCAGGAAGGTTCTTCTTGCTTGCCTTCCATCCGAATGACTGCAATTGGCTGCTGTTAACATGAACTACTGTCTTGTCCCCCTTTGGCTCATACTCAACTATTTGCGCTATTATGTGCGTGTTTGTTTTCCTTACAACAAGCCTTGGCAGTTTGCTGCTGAGCAGGGCCAGCCTTTTCCTGTAATTGGTTCTGCCCTCTCTCCTTCTCCTGAACTGCAGCTTGAATGTGCTTTTGTGTGCCATAAAACATTCACCTTTTTTTGCCCTCAACGCTTGCTTTCAGGTAGTGCTTTCCCCTGAAAAACCCGCCCTTGACCATTTTGTAGAGCTTCCTGTAGCCAATCTTTTTAACGGCTTCAGGCTTTTCCTTTTTTAACTCTTTAAGCATTTTTCTCTGGCTCCTGACATTCTTTTCCCACTGCTTTTTCCCCTCTTTTCTTGCGTTTTTTCTGCCCTTTCTTTTTCCCTTCCCCCTTTTTCTGCCCTTTTTCTTCTTTTCTTTAAGCAGCCTTGACCTGCCCCTGCTCTGGCTTTGCTTTTTCCTCTTCTTTATTACGCCCTCTTTTATCAGGCCCCTTATGTCCTCCTTTGTCATGACTGACTCAATTTTCTCCATTTCTCCGCTGTCAAACCAGACATCTTTGTTTGCTGCTTTAAGAACCTGGGCAGCCATCCTCCTAACCTTGTCAGCCTTCATCTTGCAATCACCTGTTTAAAACAAAAACTCCGATTTCGTCAGCTTTCTTAAGCATGGCCTGCCTCTTTTTTCTTCCAATTCCTGAGGCAATCCTTGCGGCCTTGGTTTCCTTTTCCAATTTTAATGCCTCTAATTCATTCATGTTCCTAACAATCTTTTCCCTGAACCCGCTTGGGTGCACAAACCTTATCTTTTTCGGTGTCCTGTAGCCTGTGCCAGGCACAAGCCCGTCCTCTTTATTGAAGTAAATGTCAATTCCTCTCGGCCTTCTCCACTTCTGCCATTTCTTTTTGCTTATGTTCCTGATCCAGTTTCTTTTTCCAAACCTTCCCCTGAATAGCCTTTTCTTTTTCCTCTTCACAAGCCTGCTGAGCTTCTTTACCTGCTTGCTTTTGCTGGGGCCTTTTCTTGCCTTGCTTTTTTCTTTTTTCCCCTTCTTTTTCCCTTCAGCCTTTGCCTGGGCAATTTCCTTTTTTACCCCATTCTTCCCTTCCTCTCCTGCTCTCATGCCTGCTGCCTTTTTTTCCATGGCTTTTTCCACCGTCTTCCTATTCTCTGCCTGTTTTTTCCCCTCAGCCGGCTTTTTTCCCATTTTTTTTGCGGCCGCCTGCTTTTGCACTTTCTTCTGCTCATCCTTTTTCGCAGCCATTAACGCCCACCTTTTTCTTGAATTTCAACCTGTTTTGTTTTTTCAACAATAAATATGCCGTCCTGGTATATTCTCCTGTCTTTGCCCCTTACCTTTGTGGCTCTCTCAAGGTTTGCTGCTGTCTGGCCCACTCCCTCTTTGCTGCTTCCCTTTACAATCACTTCCTTGCCCTTTACCTCAACTGTTGTGTTTGGCCTTATCTTTGAAACCCTCGGGTGCTTTTCCCCCACAAAGTTGTTTATTTCAACAACGCTGCCTTTCACTGAAATGCTCATTGGAAAGTGGCTGTAAACCACAGCCAGCTTGCACTGGTATGGGTTTTGCAGGCCTGCTGCCATGTTTCTTATGTGCGAGGCAATTGTAGCCAGCAATGCATTCATTTTTCTTGAAGCCGGCTTTCCCTCAAGCACTATTGTGCTGTCTTGCTGCCTGAATGAAACCCCTTTTGCCTTGAATTCCCTGCTTGCCTCGCCCTTGCCTGACCTGATTGTGACAGTGTGCTCTTCTATGGCTGGGCTAAAGCCTTCAGGCAGTTCAACTTTTTTTTCAATCTTTTCCTTCACCATGCAAAACACCAATTCAGTAAACAAACGCCAAAAGCCTTCCCCCTTGGCCCTTTTCCCTGGCCTGCCTGTGGCTTAGCACGCCTTCCGGCGTTGTAACAATCAAGATTCCAACGTCTCTTGCAGGCAGGTACCTTTTCTCATATTTTTCAAACCCGTTTTTTTTCACAGCATACCTTGGCTTTATTGCCCTTGTGTTGTTTATTTTGCCCAAGAGCCCTATTTTGAAGGTGCCGTCTCTGCCGTCATCTATAAATTCAAAGCTGTTTATGTAGCCGTGCTGCTGCATTACCTTAAGTATTTCGCCAAGCAGCTTGCTTGCCGGCCTGATAAGGCATTCCTTCTTTGCAGCATTCTCGCTGTTCTTTATTGAAACCAATGCATCTGCAACCGGGTCAAACCTCATAAAAACCTACCTTCCTTTTTCCTCCATTTAATCATATTTTTGGAACCCTATTTTTTCCGCAATTTCCTTAAAGCACCTTCTGCAGACAAAGAGGCCGTACTTTCTTATAACCGCCTGCCTTGTTCCGCAAACCCTGCAGACCCTTTTCCTTTTCATTTCCCTTATGTCCTTCTTTTCCTTCATTCCACAACAACCCCGAATTTTTTTACCATGAACTCAATGGCGTTGTCCCTTCCTAGCTGGTGGCCTTTTCCAACTGCTGAGGGCTTTATCTTCCTTCTTTTTATCCTGTAGCCAGGCCTTTTCAGCGTTACAAGCACATCAAGGCCTCTGACGCCGAGTGCAGGATCGTACTTTATGCCTGGCAAATCAATATACTCATGGATTCCAAACCCGAAGTTGCCCCTGTTGTCAAAGTTTTTCCTGCTAAGCCTGTTGTCTTTTGCGCTTAATGCCTTTTTTAGGAATTCCTCCGAATCCTGGTTCCTGAGGGTTACCTTAAGGCCTATCGGAAGCCCTGGCCTTATGTTCCACTTAGGCTGCTTTATCTTGCACTTTGTCTGGACTGATTTCTTTCCTGTAATCTTTTCAATTATCTTCTGGGCTGCCTTCATGTCCTCTGGGTTTGGGCCAACACCCATGTTTACTGTAACCTTTTCAATGCCAATTTCCTGCATCTTGTTCTCAGGATTCATTTTTTGTGGCCTCCGATGACTTCTAGCAAAGGCTTCTTCTCGCCAACAATGAAAATGTTTTCCTCTGTTGTCTGGAATACCTTGTCCTGGCTTTCAAGTTCAACAAGCTTTGGCCGCCTCATGGTGCCTGGTGTTACTTTTTTTACAGTGCAGAGTATTCCCACATTGCTTCCTGCTATTACAAGCGCGCTGCTTCCCTCTTCAACCTTTAATTCCTTAACCACTTTTTGGCTTGGCACGCTTACAAGCAGGCTGTCTCCAACCTTAACGCTTGTTTTTTTCATTGGGAATGTTCTGCCGTCACTTGTCTGAACCTGAACAATGCCTTTTTTGCCCGCGCTTTTTCCCACAACCTTGCAGAGCTTTTCTTTGCTGCCCTGCTTTTCTTCTGCCAGCACAAGCTTGCCCTTTTTGTTGAACAACACCCTGTATGTCTTGTTCTCCGGCTTTATTGCAATAATGTCAAATATCCCCACTGGAAACCCGTAGTCCTTTACCGTCCTTCCATCCACTTCAACAGCGCCCTGGTTCAGGATGTATTTGGTTTCCTTCATTGTTTTTGCAATCTTAATGAGGTCCCTTAGTGCAACCCCAAGCGGAATGCTGTTCTTTTTGTTGTGCGGCCCTGGCTTTGTCCTTATAGTCCAGGTGTTCTCCTTTCTAAGGATGGAAACAACCTTGGCTGCTGCAAGCCTTTTTTTGCTTTTCTTTTCGCCTTTTTTTGCCACCTATATCACCACTTACCTTTTCTTTCCATGTTTTCCTTTTTTTCCTTTGTTTCAGTGTCTTTTTTGCTTTTCTTTTCCCCTTTTCTTTTCTTCCCGTGTTTTTCATTTTTTTTGCTTTTTTTCCAGCTCTTTTCCAGCCCCTTTTTTTCCATGTTTTCCAGTTTCGCCTTTTCCTTCAGGCTTTTTAAACGCCTTTGTTCCGGATTCAGGTTCCTTTGCAGCATCAAGCAGTGCCTTTTTTGCTTTTCCCTTAAACCTTCTTGCATCGCTCCTGTCAATTTCTGTTATTATAACCTTGCTTGCCTTTATTGGCAGAGGAATTTCCGTGCCGTCTGCCTTTTTCCTGATTAATTTTTCAATGCTTACCGTGCCCTTCCTGTAGCTGACCTCAACTATCTTCCCTTCATGGCCCTTCCTGCTTCCCCTCATGACCTTTACAGTGTCAGATTTTCTCAGGCTCATGCTTCTTTTGCCGAGCTGCTGCCTTAGCTTTTTGCTCAAATGCCCTGCAAGCCCGGCCTGCTTCTTGTGCAGGGGCCTTGAGTGGAAGTACTTCCTCTGCTTTTTCGGCTTGCTTGATTTTACGCTGCCCATGGAAACACCTGTTTTAAATTATCGCGCTTGCAATGCCCGCTATTTTGGGCCATCGCTCGCCGACCTCCTTTGCTATAACCCCTTTTATCTCGCTTGCCTTTGGAAGGCCTTTTTCGTCAACCAGCACAACTGCGTTGTCCTCAAACTTTACCCTGAGGCCGTTTGGCCTCCTGTATTCCTTTCTGACCCTGACAATTACCGCCCTTTCAACCTTTTTCCTTATCTCGGGCTTGCCCTTTTTGACAACAACATTTACCATGTCTGCAATCCCTGCCTTTGGCAGCATTCTCTTGTTTCCCTTGTGCCCAAAAACGCTGATTATTTCAACTATCTTGGCTCCGCTGTTGTCTGTGCAAAAGCACCTGCTTTTCTGCGTTAAGCCCTTTGTAACAGCGGAACTTATAGCTCTCATGCCTATTCGGCCCCCTCTTCCTTCGCTTTCTTGTCTTCTTGTCTTTCTTCCCTTTCTTTTTCCTCTTTCGCTTTATGTTTTCTCCCTATGGGCTCTTCCTCGCCCTCAACTATTTTCTTCTTCCCAATAACCTTTATAACCACAAAATTTTTTGTCTTGCTGAGCTTTCTTGTTTCTGCAACCTTTACTATGTCGTTTTCCTTTGCATTGATGCACTCCGGGTTATGTGCGTACACCCTGCTTTTGCTTTTCTTGTATCTCTCATACTTTGGAACGTACTGGATTACGGTCATTTCCACAGTGACTGTTTTTTCCGGCTTGGCACTCACAACAGTCCCTGTGAACAGGTTGCCCCTTACACTGAGGCTGCCGTGAACAGGGCACCTTTTGTCATTGCACTGGCTCATGTTGCTTTTCCTCCCCAATATTTTACTCTATCCTCTGGCCTTTGCTGCAGTTTGCTGCAGTCCAGCAAAGCATCTTCCTTTCCCAGTTTCACTTTCAAGCTCACTTCCCTTTTCGGTAGCTTTTTTTCCCCTTTTTCTGTTTCAATCACAACCAAATTTTTTGTTTCATCAACTATCTTTCCCTTTAGGCCGATCCTGCTTTTATCCGGGCTTGAACTTACAACGGCTTGCAGCCCAATCCACTCATGGGCTGCAATGTTCTGCCTTGTTATGCTGTACTTTTTTTTCTTAAGCATCAATTAACTCCTCTTTAAATCCCTGCTCAAGCAGCATCTGCTTGACCTTGTTTTTGTGGCTTCCCTGCAGAATTATTTCACTGTTCTTCAGGGTTCCGCCGCATGCAAGCTTTCTCTTCAGCTGCTTTGTCAGTTCCTCCAAATCAACATCCTTTCCAAGGCCGCTTACAACTGTTACAACCTTGCCAAAGCGCCTGCTGTCAACCCTTATCCTTATTTTCTGCTGTTCCTTTGCAATCTGCTGGCACACGCAGAGATTTTTTGGCAGTCCACATTTTTGGCAGATTTCTTCCATCCTTTGCAGTTCACCTCTCCTTTTTTCTCCCTTGCTTTTTTCCAGGACCTTTCTTAAATGCCTTTTTTGCGCTGTGTTTCTTTTTGGCTTTTCCCTGTTTGCCCTCTTCCCCGATTTTATTCACTTCCCCACTTTTCCCTTTTTCTGCTGCTTCTTTCCCCCTGATTTTTCCGAAACCTTTTTCCTGCACTGCCTTTTCCATTTTTGCTTCAGGCATCTTTTCCCCCTTTCTTCCCTTTTCATTTATAACCGTGAGGAGCCTTGCAATGTCCTTTCTGACTTTCCTTATTTTTCCAGGGTTTTCCGGCCTTGTGCCGCCTGCAACCAATGCGCGTTCCTTTGCCAGCTCTCCCCTGAGCTGCATTACCTGTTCGGTTGCGTCCTGCATGTTCAAGCTTCTCATTTCCCTGATCTTCATCCAAAATCACTTCTCAGACTTTTTTCAGCCTCTCTTTTTCCGCCCTGTTTCAAAATCACTTCTTTTCCTCTTTCCCGCTTTTTTTCACGGCCTCTTTCTTTTTTTCTTTTTCTTCTTTCCCTGGTTTTTTTCCCTCGGTTTTCTTTTCTTCCGCCTCTTTTTCAGAAGCGGTTTTTTCCTCGCCTTCATGTTTTTTCTTTTCTTCCTTTTTTTCAGCATTCCCTTTTTTCTTTTCTTGCTCTTTTCCAGCCTTTTCTTCGGCTTCATTTTCACTGCCCTTCTTTTCTTGTGCCTTTTCCTTTTCTTCTGCAGCTTCCTTTTCCTTTTGGGCCTCTTTCTCTGCCTTTTCCTTGTCCTGCTGGCTTTTGATGATTTCCTTTATATTGACTTTGTCAGGAAAGACTGTTTCAGGCCTGATTATGCTGAGCTTTATTCCAATAGCGCCAGCTTTCGGGTAGGCGCTTGCCTTTGCATAGTCAACAAGCTTTACCTGGTTTCCAACCTTCTTCATGTAGCCTTGTGCAATCCTCTGTTTTCTCTTCCTGCCGCCTTTTCCGCTGAGTTTTCCCTTTAAAACAAGTTCAACGCCCTGGGCGCCTGCCTCTGTTATGTTCCTTATTGTGTTGAATGCAACGCTTCTCCAGCTGTAGCCCCTTTCAAGAAGCCCAACCATCTTGTCAACTGTTGCCTTTGCGTCAAGCTCTGGCTGCTTTATGTCCTGGATTTCTATCTGGGGGTTTTCTATTCCAAACTTCTGGCCTATTTCCTCTGTGAGCTGCCTTATGTTCTGGCCGCCTCTTCCTATTGCAAGGCCAGGCCTTGCAACGTGCAGCACAATCCTTGTGACCAGCGGGGTTTTTACCATATCAAGGCCTGTAAAGCCAGCCCGGTCTAGCTCCTTTTTGAGGTACTTCTCAAGCTGGATTTTCCTCATGCCTTGTTCAATAAATGTTCTCTCAATCATTTTTGCCCACCTATTTTGCCTCTATGACTGCTATTTCAACGTGGCAGCTTTTCCTTTTCCTTACCTTTCCGCCGATTCTTCCCTTTGGCTGGATGCCTCTCCTTCTGAATCCCTTTGATGCAAAGCAGTGCACTATAACCAAATTTTCAGGGTCAAGGCCCTTGAAGTCAGCGTTTGATTTAACGCTCTCAAGGAGCTTTAGGAAAACCCTGCATGTGCTTTCAGGGAACCTTCCGCTTTTGACCCCGCTTTTTGCCTGCCCTTTCCTGTGTGCCACTTTTTTCCTGTACTTTCTCAAGGGAAGGAACTCTTTTTTTTCTGCAATCCTTTGCACCATTGCAACCGCTTTTTCCAGGTTCATGCCCTGCAGTTCCCTGCACATTTCTGTAGCGTACTTTAGGGAAATTGCCTGGTTTTTTGCAATTGCCTTTGCAAGCTTTTTTTCATTCCTGAACTGCTTTTGGTAGTTTTTCTTCACCATAAAAAACCATTTCCTTTAATTTCCCGCCTTTCCTTTTCCCATTGCCTTTCCCTTTTTACCGTTCTTGTTTCCCAATCCTGTTTTTCCCCAATACAAACACTTTACTTCCTTGCGCTTATTGCTGTGCTGCTCCTTGTTGCCCCTATCCCTGCCTTTCCGTGCATTAGCTTTTTCCTTGTAAGCGCCATCTCACCAAGGTAGTGCCCTAGCATTTCCGGCTTTATTTCAACAATTTCAAAAGTGTTTCCCCTGTGGACGCCGAACATCAGGCCGACCATTTGCGGTATTATTACAGTGTCCCTCATGTGGGTTCTTATCATTTTTTCCTTTTTCCCTGCGCTGGCTGCTGCCTTTGCCTTTTCAATCTTTTTAAGCAGGTGCTTGTCAAAGCCCCTGAGCAGGCTTCTCCTTGCCCTGCTGTTGCAGAGCTTTGAAAACTCCTGCACGGTCATCTGCTGCAGTTCCTGCAAGCTTTTTCCCCTGAAAGTGAATTCTTTTTTAGCCATTCAAATCACCGCAAAACGCCATTGCCCAAAATTTCAGTTTTTCTTTTCCCGTCCTGTTCTCCTGTTTTCAATTTTCCCCTTAACGTTTCCAGTTTTTCTTTTCCCTGTTTTACTTCAAGTAATTTTTCTTTGCCCTTCCTTTCAGTTTTTCTTTCTCCTTCCTGTTCTCTTGCTTGCAATGTTTCCAACCTTCCTTCCTGGCGGGGCGTGCCTGCTTGTGCTTTTGCTCTTTCCTGCATGGTGCTGGCTGCCTCCAAACGGGTGGTCCACTGCGTTCATTGCAACGCCCCTTGCGTGCAGGTATGCCCTGCTTTTTGAGGCCATCAAGTGGAATTTTGTTCCAGCCTTTATCATGGGCTTTTCTTTCCTGCCTCCGCCTGCACTGCAGCCTATTGTTGCCCTGCTTGCCAAATCCAGTTCAATGGTTTTTCCGCTTGGCAGCTTTACATTTGCTGTCTTTTGCCCCTTTGTTACGAGCAGGGCGTAAACGCCTGTCCCCTTAACGAGCTTTCCGCCGTCGCCTGGCTCCAGTTCAATGTCAAACACAGGGCAGCCTTCAGGCACTTCATTTAATGGAAGGACGTTTCCGATTGCAATTGCCGATTTTTTACCATAACTTATGCTTTGCCCCACTGAAAGACCCTCTGCTGCAATAACATAGTTTGTGCTTCCGTCCTCAAATTTTATAAGTGCGAGAATGCTGTTCCTGCCGCTTTCCTTAATCAAATCAAGCACTTGGCCCTCCACTGAGCTGTTCCTCTGCTTTTCATTGAGTGAAACATACTCTGCCTTGATTCCCTTTCCTTTGGCCCTGAAGGTGCTGGTTCCCCTGCCCCTTCTCTGCTGCCTCAATCTTCTTCCCATTTTAAATCCGCCAAAAAATTTACACTACTCCAAGCTTGGTTGCAATTGCATCTGCCTTGAATTGCTTGTTTATTTTTACAATTGCCCTCTTTCTTCCCTTCCTGTCATTCAGAACCTTTACTGCGTCAACCTTTACATTGTATTGTTTTTCAATATTCTGCTTTACGTCTGCCTTTGTTGCCTTTTTGTTAACTATAAACGACATCTTGTTTTCCCTTTCAATCATGTTCACTGCCTTTTCGCTGATCAAAGGGTAGAGTATGACCTGGAAGCCCGCCAGCCCTGTTTTTGTTTCCTTCTGCTTCATTTGCTTTCACCCTTTCCAAGCTCTTTGACTGCTGACTCGCTCCATACGGTGAGCCTTCCTGGCTCAGAGCCTGGCGCAAGCAGTTTTGCGTTCAGGTGCTTTACAATGGTGCATTCGACGCCAGGCAGGTTTCTCGCTGCCTTGAAAACCTGGCTGTTTTCCTTTGTTACAATCAAAACGCTTTTCTTGATTTTTTTCTTCCTCCCCCTTTTCTTTCCTTTTCCTGCCCTTTTCCTTGTTTTCTGCTTTGCGCTTTCAACGTCGTCTGCAAGGCCCAGCGCTTTGAATGCCTTTAATACCTCTTTTGTTTTTGCAATCTTTTCAAAATTATCTTCAACAATAACAGGTAATCCTGCTTCTTTTGGGAGTGAATGCCTTTTTTCAACAAGCTCTTTTTTCGTGCAGGCTGCAATTGCTGACTCCAGTGCTGCTCTCTTCTCCTTTTTGTTTATCTTCTCCTTCCTGTTTTTTTCAACTTTTGGCGGGTGTGCCTTTGGGCCGCCGACTGCCCTTGGAATTCCTGCCACCCTGCCGTAAAGCAGGTCGCGCCTGTTTTTGAGCCTTGGCAGCCTTGCCCTGCCTACATTTATGCCCCTGCCTGTGCTTGGCAGGTCCCTTTTTCCCCTGTACCTTGCAGTGTTCTGCCTTCCAGCCCTTTTCTTTGTGCCCCTTGGCTGGATTGCTGCTGCCTCAATGCTTTGCACAGCCCTCTTTATCAAAGCGCTGTCAACCTCGCCCTGAAATTGCTTTGGCAGCTCTATCTCATGCAATTTCTTTCCTTCCAGAGAAAAAACCCCTGCCTTCATAAAAACCACAAACCCGATTTTTTTTTACTTCTCCTTTTCCCGTTTCTCCCCTTTGAGCTTTTGTTTCCCTTGCTTTTTTCCCTCTTCTCCGTTTTCTCCCCTTAAATTTTCCTCTTCTCCTTTAATTTCCTTTTCCCTTGTTTTTTAATTCTCCTTTGGCTTTTCCTTCTTTTGCTCGCCCTTTGCTGCAACTGCAATCTCGTCTGCAACGCTTTTCTTCTCAGCCTTCTCTTCCTTTTCTGTTACAACATGGACTGCCTTTACTTCCTCTTCAAGAATCGCACTGGGCTTTTCCCTGCTTGTTGCAATGAAGTCAATTGACTCAAGCTTGTGCCTCAGGAGCGGGGTTTTCCTTATGTTATGCCTTATCCCTATCGCCCTTTTCACATGCCCTGGAATGCTTCCCCTTACAAGTATAAAGTCGTTTTTCAGAATTCCATAATCCTTGAACCCGCTCTTCGGGTTTATCTTTGCTGCTTCGGCTGCACTACCTATTTTCAAAACCCTTTTGTTCAATTCTGTTCTTGTGTGGTATCCCATCTGCCCTGGCCTTGCCACAGTGAACATCACTGTGCTTGGGTTCCATGGGCCAATGCTTCCGACAACCCTCTGTTTCTTTGCCTTTGGCCTCTGGGTTTTCACTCCAAACCTTTTCACAGGGCCCTGCATTCCCTTTCCTTTTGTAACCGCTTTTACATCAATAAAATCGTGTTCTGCGAAAACGCTTCCAATTCCCAAGTCCTTTCCAAGTGCTTCCTTTGCATATGCAAGCTGCTGTTCAGCATTTCCGCTTAGCGCTATTTCCACAACATCTGGCTTTTTCTTGCCTGCTGTTGTCATGCCTGGCTTGCTGTGGCACAATAGCTTTACCTCAATTATTTTTTCCTTTTCCTTTTCAAGGTCTGCGGCTGTCTTTTCCGGCTTTTCCTCTGCCCTCTTTTTTTCCTTTCCCCCTTTCTTTTCCTTCTTTTGCTTGCGCTTAAAAGACCTTATTTTCTTCAGCAGGCTTTTGTCAATGTTTTTTGCAAACACGTCTGCCAGCGCAGCTGTGCCATATCCCTTCTCTGCCTTCTTGTATGCCCTTATCCCAAAAACAGCGAGTGCTGGGCATTCTACAACTGTGGCTGGGACTGCTATCTCCTGCCCGAATGTTACCCCCTTTTCGTGGCTGTCCCTTCCAAGCACGTGGGTCATTCCAACCTTGTATCCAAGAAAGTTCAAGGGCTTGCTCTGCTCTCCTTCTTTGACTGCAATGGCTGGCATTGCCCTGAAACCGGGCCTTTCCCTTTTTGCCCTCTTCCTTGGGTAGACTGCAAGCGAGCCTGCCCTCGGCCTGTACTTTTTTACCATTCCAATTTACCCCAATGCTTTTTGTTGCATGCCAAAGGCATACAACCCTTTTTGATAAAACTTTTTCTAAAAGTTTTATAGCTTCCCGGCTAATGCAGGTGAAGCCTCTGCTGAAGCAGCCCCCTTTCCCCAGGCTTTTTTGCCTAAAGCCTTTTTCAAAAAGGCTTGCGAAAAATGCTTCGCGAGCAAAAAAGGCTGTTCAAAAATCCGCCAATCAGAAAAACTCTTACTGGCATTTACATCCACCCTGGTTCAGGGCAGATGCAGTTTACTCAATATGTTATAGATTCTGCTCTAGAAACCTTTAAAAAAGGTATTTTCAGGGGGTTTTGGGCATTATGAAGGGCAAAAACTGGGTTTTAATTTTAGAACCGCTTCAGAAGAACCCTTGCCTGCTTTAGCTGGGAGATGAATTCTGCGGTTGCATCGGTTCATCTCTGCGCTTCCTATGCGTTTGATAGAA
>JAFGDB010000030.1 GCA_016932355.1 Candidatus Iainarchaeum sp.
GTAAAATATAAAACTTTCAATTGCAAAAAGCTGGTTGCATGGTTAACAAGCAGGTTGTTTTGGACACTATAAGGAAGATGTTTGATTCGGGCATTGACGATTCTGTTGTAAAGCAGACTTTGCTTGACATTGGCCTTAGCGAGGATGAGATTTCTGCTTTCATGGCTGAGGCAAAGGGCGTTGATTCAGGCGAGGAAGAGCCTGAAGCAGAAGAGGATTATGAAGAGCCTGTTGAGAGGAAGGTTTCAAGGCAGATTGCTGACGAGCATGCTGCGCAGGAGGCAATGCATGCCACAACCCATGCTGCAATTGACGGCCATGGCGCAAGGCTTGATGCCCTTGGGGAGAAGATTGGCTCTGTTGAGGAAAAGCTCGGCAAGATTGACTCCCAAACCCTGAAGCCGAGCAACAAGGACCTTGTTGATTTGCTTGCTGCAAGCAACCAGAGGCTTGCCTCCCTTGAAAGGCAGGTTTCAGATTTAAAGGCACTGAACATGGCCTTGAAGAGCATCATGGAGAAAATCCTTGAAACTGACAGGAAAATTCTCGGAAAACTGTAAAACAGTTCCTGCTTACTTGAATATCTTTTTGAATGTTTCAATCAGCTTGTTGCCTGCTTCCCCAAGCCCTGCTTTTCTCTTGAACCTGTACTTGTCTGGAGCGTTTGCCTGCTGGCCTGCGAGGTCTGCTGCGTTTTCAATGCCCCGCCTGAGTATTGCAGGGTCAGGGTGGCTTCCCTCTGCCTTTCCCACATCTGCCTTGATTCCTGTTACAAGCACTTGGCCTGTTGCCTTTGCAAAGCCCGCTGTCTTGTTTGCAGCCCTTGCAAGGAAGAGAAGCGCTGCCGCAATGAAGCAAATGCCTGAGGCCAGGGGCTGGTCAATGAGTATGAATAAAAGGCATCCTGCAATCAGGATCGGGAAGAGCGCCCCTTCCAGCGTGCTTTTTTCCTCTGTCTCAGCTTTCTCTTTTGAGCCTTTTGTTTCAGGCTTTTCCACTTTTTTAACTTTTGGAATCAATTCAATGTCCCCTTGCTCCTGCTTCCCTCAGAGTCCGCCTGGAAGGCCGCCAAAGCCGCCTGCGTCAAGGCCGCCTCCATATAGGTCCATTGGCATTGCCTCTGGCTGGCTTCCGCCGCCCCTGCCAATTATCAGTGAAAGGATTATAAGCCCAAAGAGCACAAAGGGCCAGTATTCCTTGAGGTATTCCCTTGCAAGGAATAGCACTGCTGTTGAAACAAGCAGCAGCACTGTTGTTCCCAGTGACCTCATTGTGAGGATCATCAGGGCAACTATTGCAAAAACAAGCCAGTTCTGGTTGAATTGTATTGCAAGCATCATGAGCAGAACTGCAACCATGTAGGTGAATGTGTCCATTCAAAATGCCCCTTTTTTGTTCGGATTTTTGTGAATTGCAGTTATTGGCTGCAGGCCATTTTTATTTGAATTCCGCAGAGTTTCAGAAACGCGCTTTTCCATTAAAATTTCCTCACTTTTTGAATATGTCTGCCTTTTCAAAGAAGCCCTTGCCAAACGTGGCAAAAATGAATATTATTACAGGAATCCATACAAGCTCTGGGTGCTGGAAGAATGTAAGGTATACTACAATCACTGCAAACAGTATTGCAAGCTTTGCAGAGCCCATTGCCTTCTTTGCCCATCCAAATACCCATACAAGGTAGAACAGGGCAAGTACTGTCCAAAGGTCAGTGACCAAAGTTGCTTCATTCAATTGCAGCAGTGTCAGCACTTTTTTTCACCCTCTTTCCATGTTTTTTTGCAGTGCCTTTATTTTTCCTGCATCTCCAAAAGACTTATGGGTTTAGGTATTATTAAAACCTTCTCCCAATGATTTTTCAGCCCTTCCTGAGGTTCATTCCAACGCCCCAGATTACTACTGAGGTTATTGCAAACGTCATTATGAAGTAAAAGAACACATACATTGATGCTGTGAAGTATGCCCATTTTATGACAAGGAAGTATATGAGGACGCCGCTTATTATCAGTGAAAGAAGGCCGCCTCCCATATAGCCCCTCACTGTTGTAAAAATGAGGAATACTAGGATTATCCTGATGATTATGTCCGCTGCTGGAAAAACCATCATTACAAGCGGGGGGATGAGCGCAAGCACTAAGAATGCGAGGAATATGAACAGAATCATGTTTCCCGCTTCATTGATTGAATGCACGGCCATTACCTCATCATCCTCCTTGGGCCGCCCCTTGCCTGTGCCATCATTGCACCCCTTTTCTGCTTTAGGTCAATGCCGTGGCTGATTGGGGTTTGCTCCTGCGGGCCACCCATTCCTCCCACGAAGAAGAAGTCAATGAGTATGCCTGAAACGCCGAACAGCAGCAGCATCATTAAAACGTAAACGCTGCCAAAAAACCAGAACGCGCCAAAAAGCACAAACCAGCTTATTCCCACAATCAGTATTATTGCAAGTGGCCCCTTGCCCAAATGCATTACTATAAAGCTGATGATTGTAAGCAGAACAAATATCTTTAGGACAAAAACCATGTCCCCAAAAAACTCCGTTATGGAGAACAGCACAAAAAGTGCCGGCAGCATTGCTTCAATCATTGGAATCCAATAACTAAATAATTGTTCTGATTTAAATTAATTTGCTTTAAGGAATGCCCCAAGTTAATTATTTTTTTTGCCTAAATTAAGTCAATTTTAACTGCAGGCCAGGGCCTGCTTTAGCTGCCGTATCCAATGCAGCTTTGGTCACGCGGCAAATTCCGCGTGTGAATTAAGCCCATTCAGCTTGGGCTGAACGGACTGTGCTCGCTGTTGCTGGCTTTAGCTGCCGTATCCAATGCAGCTTTGGCCTGCGGTCAGGCCCTGTTCAAGCTGTTCAATGCTTGTGTATGGCCCTGCTGTTTCATAGAGCTTTTGCGGGTTCCACCAGAATGCTGTCCTTGTGCCAGAATTTGTAACGCACACATGGCCTGTTTCCACCAGGTCAAACACGTCCTGCAGTGATTCAGCCTTGTTTACTGAATCCCTGCTGTTGTGCAGCATTCCTGTTATTCCTGAAAGCTCAACTGTTTTTGCTATGTTGCTGTTTGGCGTGATAAACATCATGCCTGCCGGCTCCAGTGATTTCATGCTGTATATGCCTGCTGTTGGCGTGAAGAAAACAGTTTTCAGGTATGCTGTTCCCTTATAGTCTGCCTTTGGCCAGTCAACTGCGTATGCAAACTCCCAGTTCTGCAGCCTGTCAGTGCCTGTTGCCTCCCTGTCTGGCTTGAAGTCAAATGCCTCAAATGCGGGAATTCCTGTAAAGTCAAGGCACTGCCCTGCTCCTGTCCAGAAACCGAGGGTTGTTCCAGCCTCCACAGGCGCCAAAGTTTCCTGCAGCTGGTAGAATGCGGAGAATGGCTCATCTGTCTGGCTTGCGGGCATTTTCAGTACAAGAGGCGTTGCATAATTTGGGCTGAAAACCAGCTTTTTTCCGCTGCTGCCTGTTTCTGTGAAGTCCATTAAAAAGCCCCTGCTTGAAGCGCTTGTGTTTATCTTCTTCAAATCTGTTACAATGTCTGTTTCCAGGCTGGCTGCTGTAGTGCTTCCGCTTATCCTCCCTGTATTAATGCTTTCTCCCGGGTAAAAGCTTATCAGTATGTCCTCTTTCCTGTTCTCAAAGTTCAGGCCATAGCCAATCCTGCCGTTGAAGCTTTCCTTTCCAATATTTCCATTGAATGGCAGGCTGTAAAATATTGAGTCAGGGTATGGGTTTTCAGCAAGGTATAGGTCCACAACTGTTTCAGAGTCAGGCAGGTCTGCATAGAAGAAACGCCAGTCCTCGTTGTGGAAGTTTATTGCAAGCGTTGCATCATAGAGCCCTGCTGAGGAAAGGGTGTTCTGCCCGGAATACCTTGTCCTGAACCTCAAGGAATCTGTGTCCTCAAACAGGTTTGCAAGCCTTTCGCTTCCGCTAATGAACCATTCAGGCGGGTCATAGAATGCACTGGTTGTGTAGAATTCCGCAAAGTCGCTCTGGAAGTCATTGGTGTAGCCGTCCTTCATGAGGTATGCCTTGAAGTGCAGAATTTCCTGCAGTGAGTCAAGGTCTGGAATTTCCTCTGTCCATGCAATGCTTTCAAGGTTTGCTTCAACGTAGTATAGGAGTGCAGGCTTGTTGTCGTAAAGGACTGTTGACCTTGGAAGCCAGCAGCTTGCAATGTCTATTGGGGCAAAGCCCTGCAGGCCAAGCTCGTCAAGCGTTTCATTGAATTCTGCGCCGAGCTCTTCAAGGTTCTCTATTGCGGGGTTTTGCGGGCAGGGCAATGGCATATTTTCCCTTAGGAATTCGTCCAGGGCATGCAGCCTTTTGTTGACCATTATGCTGAACTGGGTTGCATCGCAGTAAACTGCCTCATCATTCATGTAATCGCATTCATTTATCCCAATGCCTCCGTTTTCTGCCCAGCTCCAGTTGAGCTTTACTTTTGGCAGGGCATCGTGGCCTGTCCTGCCCACAAGCGTTCCCATAAGGCATGACTCTTCATCTGGCACTGGCGGTATTTCAAGCACAATTTCCTTTGTGTTGAATTTCAGGTGTATTTTCTGCGAGTATGTTTCTGCCCTAAGGTCTGGCACCTTAAAAGGGCCAAATCCTGAGTTTCCCCTGCTTATCGTTGTGGGGTTTGAATGGTAGTGCCTTGTGCTTGGAATTCTGACTGTTGCGTAAACAGGCTTTCCTGGCTCAATTGCAGTGTTTGTGAATTTAATGCCTGCCTCCTGCTTGTCATATGTTCCGAAGACCTGTGCATCCTCTGTTTCCCAGGCTGCTGAAATCCCCTGCTTGTCAACTGTCAGGGGCTGGCTGTCCTCCTTGAGGTTAATTGCATAATCCATTAGCGTGGCGGTAACCCTCTGGTCGCATGGGTCTTCCCCGAATATGCCGCCGAGCAGGCCGCCTGCAATTGCTCCCAATGCTGCATACGTTCCAAGAATTCCGAAGAACTTGCCTTTGCTAAAGCCTGCTGCCTGGCCTGTTGCAGCCATTGTGCTGCCCAAACTGCCCATTGATGTTTTTGCTGTTCCCAGGGATGTTCTTGCATCTGCAAGGCCGTTAACTGCAGTGCCTGCTGCTCCCTGGGCGTCTGTAATTTTTACTCCTGATGCCTCTGCTGCCTGGATTGCGGTTGCAACGCTTGTCTGTGCCTTTGTTATTGCGGCAGATGCTGAATCCACCTGCGGGGCGCAGCTTTCACCCTCCGCTGAACAGCACCCGTGTGCAGCACCCAGCTCCAACTCTGATGATTCCAGGCTGCTTTGCACTGTTGCCAGGCCTGCTGCCATTCCCTGGTTTTCTGCAAGGCTTTCACCCCAGCCTGTGTAGCTTTCGCCCAGGTCAGATGCTGATGTGTCAACCTCGCCAATTGCATTGTCAATGTCCTTGGTTGAATTGTAAGGGCCTGTGCTTACTGCAGTGGTTTCATTTGGCGAGGCTGTGTTCCTGCCTGTTATTGCATGCCCAAGGCCTGAGGCAATCCTGCCAACGCCCCTTCCAATGCTTGCTATTGCCCTTCCTATTTTTGTCCAGAAAGTGCCGTTTGCCGTTGCCTCTATGTTTCCCATTTCGGTGTTTGCTGCTGCAACTGCTGCCTGTACGCCTGCCCCACACCCCCCTATTGCATTGGAGGCAGTAAGTGCTGCTTTTGTGTCAACTGAGGCTGCTTTTATTGCAACATTCCTTGTCTGGTCTGCTGCGAGCTGTGCTGCATCACCTGCAGTGCTTGCGCCTTGGACAAGGCCGTTTGCCCTTTGCACGCTGTCTACTGCGCCAGTCATGTCAGCTGCCCTTGCAGCATTTATTGCCTGGGTTGTTTGGCTTGCGTGCTCTATTGCTGTCTTTGCCCCCAATAGTGCGGCTATTGCTGCTCCCACGCCTGCGCCTGCCAGGTCAAACATGCCTTCTTCCTCTGCTGTGCCCCAGTCGCATGCTGATGCATCAACTGAAACTGTTTCAGACAATGCGCTGTTTGTTAGCTTTGCCTCGTCGCTTGCCCCAATTCCCTTGATGTTTATCTCGTACTTGTCAAGGCTGAAGTCATTGCCTGTTTCAGGGTGCATCAATATGTCAAGGGTTTGCACCTCCCTGAAGGATGTTCCTGGAACCTTTGCTTCAACGTTTATGCCGTACATTCCAGGAATGCTCTGCCTCCTTACAAGCACTTCCCTTTCAGGGCTGTCCTTGTTCAGGGTAAAGCTTAGCGGCGTTACTGTGATGCCACCCTCTGCCCCGCCAGAGCAGTTTGGGTTTTGCCTGCACAGTTCAACCATTACATCTGTTTTCCCACAGTCGCTTGCGTCAACTGTGAATGTTGCGTCCTCCTGGCCTGCGCTTAATTCAACTATGTTCTCTGCGCCAATGTATTTTATGCACTGTTGCAGGTTAATTATTTTGATGTCTGCGCTTATCTTGCTAGGGCTTGCGCCTACAAATGCCATTCCAGAGCCTGTTGCTATCTCGCCGTCTATTTCCACTGTGAATTTTGCTGTCTCGCCCAGATGGCCCTGCTTTGGCGTGAGTGTTAGCATTGCATAGTATGTTGAGTCTGCCTGGGCTGTTTTGAACAGCCTTGTCCACATTCCAGGTCTTAAAACCTCGCTGTTGCTGCTGCCTGTTTCCGCCTCAATCAATGTGAGCTCAACTGTTCCAAGGGCGTCAGACTGCCATTCAAGCTTTGCCTGCAGGCTGTCAAGCTCTACAAAGCTGCTTCCTGAAACGCAGTTGTTCTGCACTTCAAATTCTGTTGTTGCCGTGTTTTCAACTGTTGACCCTTCCCAGTTCTGCTTTGTGATGATTAAGCACGGCGAGTTGTCAGGCAGCTCGCCAATTACTGCCTTGACCTGCAGCGGAACTATCATGTCCCATAAAATGCTTCTTTCCTGGTTTGTTGCTGTTACAAGGTAATGGCCGTTTACTGTCTGGTTTGTAAAAAGGATTTCCCTTGCGTTTGCGCTGAGCTTTGTCTTGAACATTTCCCTTGCAATTGCGTTGCCTGGCCTTATTCCAATTCCAATGTGCTGCCTTGAATAGTTCTCCATTGTTGCCTGGTCAAGCAGCCCCTTAAAAGTTCCTGCCAGTGAAATGTTTTTTATTTCAAGGCCGATTCCTGTAACGTTTTCCACTTCAACTGAAAATGTCTGCTCTTTTGTGCCGCGTGTGTCAAGCACTGAATTTATTTTGTTGGGGCTGAACCTCAAAACATTGGTGTCAACAAATACTGTTACTGGCGCAGCGTAGTATTCCGGTTTTTCTGCCTCTATAAGTATTTCGGTGTTTGGCTCCAGTTCCCCCAAATCAAATGTTGCCCTTCCAGGGCAGCATGTCATTTTTGTGTAGAATTCTGTTGGCCTGTCTGGGTGCGTTATTGTTGCCCTTACAAGCGCATCCCTTACCCCAAGCCTTTGGCTTCCAACCTGCTCATCAACTGTAACCTGCAGCTCGTTTGCTATGTATGCTGCTATCACTTCCGGCTGGACAGAGATCTGCATCTCCCTTTCGCTTTTCACCCAGGCGGTTATTGTTTTTGTGAAAACAGTCCTTGCATCAGCTATTACCTTTATTTCAATTGAGGCATTTCCCTGCTTGCTTGGCGTGAACTCAATTTCGCTGCTAATGCTCTTGCCCTTTGTAAAGCTCCCCAAGTCAATTGCCTCAATTTCTTTTGTGGAAACGCTTTCTGCTGTTATTTCCTGGGCTGAGGCATTTGTTATCTTGTAGCTGGTTATGGTTGAGCCAACCACCGTTATGTATAATTCACTGCTGTCGTACTGCCTTTCGCTGTTGTTTAGTATGTCAAATGTAAGTGTGTGGCTTGAGCCTGCCCTCATCTCATAAGGCTCATATATGTATAGGCCCATGTCCCCATCAATTATGCTTTCCCCGCTGTAGCAGAAGTCCTCCTGGCATTCGGATTCTGCGCCCTCCAAAAACTGCAGGTCAAATGTTTTTGCATAGAGTTCCTGCTTTTCCGCTGTTGATTCAGCTATTCCAAGCTGCGAATCATACGGCGCCCTGATATAATCTCCTGCCTCATCAACAGCCCACGCCCTGTAGTGCATTGGCAGCCTTGTGTAGGGTGCTATCTGGCTCTTTACCCTTATCTCAAACCCAAAATAATAATTTCCTGTTTCCAGGCCTGCCCATTCCACGCTTGCCCATTTTGCATCACCTGCTGTCAAATTCTCTGAATCAGTCTCATAGCCTAAAGGCGCAGTAAAAGATGTCCCTTTCTGCACTGCCCTTACATTGCCTGCAATAACATCCTTTATCACAAGCGCATCGTTTACAAGCAGCCTTTCATCTCCCACCCTGTAGTGGAAGCCGCCCTGGCCAAAATTGCCTGCTTCAGGAACGCTCAGCTTGAATTTAACCAAATACCTGCTGCCTGCCCTCAGCACCTGCACCTGCTTTCCTGCCAGGTCATATAGGCCTTCAAACTGTATTTGGGGCTCGCCCATGATAAGCCTTGGCTCCATCACTGCCCTGAATTCAATTGGCTGAGAGGGCCAGAGCTGCTTTGGCATTGTATGCACTGCCATGTAATTTTCATGCCTTACAACAGCGTAAACCCTCTTATCTGCCTTGAGCTCGTACTGCCCTGTTCCCTGGGGCAATGGAATTTTTCCCAGGCTTTCGCCTCCCTCTCCAAAAAACTCTGCCTCTGCCTCGTTCACTGGCCGCTTGTCCTCATCAAGCGCTGTTACCCTCACAAGGCTTTTTCCAATGAACAGGTTTACTGTAAAGTATGTTGCCTCCCTTATGTCAATTTCCTTGCCCTCACCCTTGTTGTCGCCGAATGCAGGGAATTTTTCAACATAGGCATAATAGCTTCCTGCCTTTACCCCTGTAAAGCTTGCATTCCCGTTCCTGTCTGTTGTTGCAGGGGAATAGGGTGCGAGCATTCCTGTTTCCAGGAAGCGGAGCTTTACCTTTGCGTTGTGCACTGGCTTTGCCTCCTCATCCAGGACCTTTACCTGCACTCTTCCGCTGTTCTGCGGAGTTATCTTTTCAAGCTCAAGCCTTATTTCAGCATCTGCCGTGTCCTCCAGCTCTGCTATTTCGTAAAGGTATTCAGGGTGCATTGCAATCAATGTGTAGTTTCCCCTGTCCATAAGGTAGAATGAAACATCCTGTGCATCAGCGCCTGTGCTTTTTTCGCTTAGCATGTTCCCTTCTGAATCCAGAAGCCTTACCTGGGCATTTGCTATGCCCTGCCCTGAGCCTTTTTCTGCAACGCTTACATTGATGGTTGCCTTTACGCTCTTGCTTAAAACAACATCAATTGCGCTTGTTTCATCTGCAAGAATGCTTACCTCTGCAATGTTTGCAAGCGCATAGCCGCCGTCAAGGTCCTCAACTGTTATGCTGTAGTTTCCAATTGTTATGCCTGTAAAAATTGCCTCGCCATAGCTCAGCGTGTATTTTTCGTTTACAAGGCTGCCGCTGCTTTCCATAAGCTTTACGCTGAAATTTGTTTCAGTCAAAAGCTTTCCTGTGCTGTCCTTCACCTTTACCCTCAATGAGCCTTTTCCGATTGCCTGGCCTTCAAGCATTATTATCTGCATGCTGTCTGTTATGGCATAGCTTTTGTACTTGTACTTTTCAGGGGCAACAATGGTTGCGTTCATTGCTCCGCAGTCCCTTGACTGCATCACTGTTATAATGCCGTCCATGTCCTCATCTTCAACCTGCCTTTCAGGCAATTGCGCAAGGTTGTTCTGGCAGTCAAGCCTTACTGTAATAAGCTCGCCTGTTACCCTTTCCCCTGAGCTGTTCTGGAAAATAAGCTGCCTTTCAATGTATCCTGAAAGCTTTTCAATCAGGACAAGCTTCCTTGTTGCGCTTGCTTCGCTCCCAACAGAAATTGTAGCCTGCTTTTGCTCATACTCAATGCCATTTACCGTGGTTTCCGCTACCCTTATGTCCACGCTTGAGTCAAATGGCGTGTTGAATGTTATTTTCCCAGTTGAATCGGTTTGCCTGCTGTTTATTATGCCCCCAATTGTGTAATCAACTGCCACACCCTGAAGGGCATTGCCTGATTCATTCTCAACAAAAAGCGTTACTGTTGCGTGTTGCCCTATTGGAAGCAATGGCATTACAGCAAAGAATGCAGCCAGCGCCACAACAACTGCTATAAAAACCAGAAAGCTTGGAACAACCTTGTCAATTTCGTCCACAAGCTTGTATACTGGCGCATGGGTATCAATCTTGTCAAGCAGGCCATACCATTTGTCTTCCAGTGCTGTGTATATGTCTTTCAAGCCCATGCCCTAAAACCAATCCAATTGACTGAACTAATTTTCCCTTTTTTGAGGGTTAAAATACCCAATTACTGATTAAAACGCCCAATTAATTGCGCAGCACTAGCTTGCCTTTATGCATTCCTTCTCTGCAAGGCTTCTCTGCTGGCTGAGCTCCTCAAGCACTGCTTTTGGGTTCCAGAAAAACTGGTTGCTTATCCTGCTGTCCGCGCCAATAATGCAGACCTTGTTTTCCCTAACCAGTTCAAACACGTCCTCTATTGAGTCAATTGTGCTTGTCCCAAAGCTGTTGTACTCCATTCCTGGAACGCCGTTGAGTGCAACCTGGCTTCCGCTGCTGTCTGCAGTAATCAGGCTCATGTCATCGCTGTAGGTTGTTTTCTTCATTGTGCTGCTTTTTCCCTGCGGCGTGAACACAACTGTCTGGAGGAACACGCTTCCCTGCCTTATCGGGTTGCACCATTCTATTCCATAATCTGTTATGTCTGTTGCCACAGCGCATGACAGGTTGCCTGTTATGCCGCCGTGCATGTCCCAGGTGTCCTGCCAGGCCTCTGTAACAGGGCTGCCTGTGAAGTCAACGCAGTTTGGCCCAATGCCTGACCATGCCAGCATCCTGTTGAATGCTGTCTGGGGCGTATTGTCAACCTCTATTGAATAAAACGCATATGCATGCTCTGTTTTCTCATAGTCAACCTGCATCATTACAGGCGTTGCATAGCTTGGGCTTAGCATAATGTTTGTTGCTGCTCCTTGCTTTTGCACGTCAAGCAGTATCCCTTTTCTCTCGAGGTTAAGCCTCCTGAAGCTGTCGCTGCTCCCTGCATCAATCCAGCCATCGAGCACGGGCGTGCTGTTTGCTATATTTGTTGTTGCTATGGGCTGGAAAATGCTGTTGTTTATTTTTATTGTTTGTTCGCTTGTCTGCCTGAAGTTAATTCCGTATCCCTGCCTTCCGTTTTCGCTGTCTATGCCGACAAGGCCGTCAAACGGCAGGTAGTAAAATGGGCTGTCGGGCTCTGGTGCGGCCAGCTCAACCAGCTCAACGCTGACTGTTGCATCAGGCTCAGTGCCTGAAAACAGCTGCCAGTCCTGGTTGTCAAACTCAATATTCAATGTTACTGAGTACTTTCCTGCATCCAGTGGGGCGTGCGGTGCCATGCTGTAGTCAAACTTAAAGCTTTCCCTGTCAGAAAACAGCTTGTGCAGCCCTGTACTCTCCTCCAGGTAATAGTCCGGGCAGTCAAAGAAGCTTCTCTGCTTGCAGAACATGTCAAAGTCTTCCCTGAAGTCATTGGTGTAAGCGTCTTTTATGAGGTATGCGTTGAACTTGATTGTGTCAAGTATTTGTTCCCTTTCTGAATTGCTCCATGCTGCGTTTCCTGCTGCCTCTGTTGCCTCAATGAAGAGCGGCAGCCTCTTTGTGTTGAACGGCTCGCATTCTACAACGCCGCCTGTTCCAACGTAAAGCTGGACTTCAATTGAGTCATTGCCTGTGTCAGAGTTCTCGCAGTTGCTGCAAAGCTCTGAGGTAATGCTTGCCTGTACAGTGTAGAGGCCGTCTCCCAACTGTGTGAATTCGCAGTTTGCAACCTTTCTGCTAAGCACGCTCATTTCCTTTGTGCAGCTTTTTGCAAGGCTTCCTGTGCCTGCATTCCTCAGGTTTACACTGATTGAAACTGGTATTGGCTCGCTGTTGTTGCTTTCAATTGTCATCACAATGTTTGCATCGCTCTGCCCTGCCTTGTTTGCCTGGATCTTTGTTATTGCAATGTCATAAGCTGTCCCTTTGATGGGCTGCTCCTTGGCTGCTGCTTCGCTTGCCGGGCTTGGGCAGTCAAAGGGCTTGTATTTGTCAATGAATTCCTGCAGCCTGTGCAGCTTCTTCAGGGCAACAATGCTGAACTGCGTGGCATCGCAGTAAATGTAATCAGGGTTGCCCTCAACGCAGCTGTCCTCGCTTATTGAACCCCAGTCCCAGCTGAATGAAACTTTTGGAACTGCGCTCGGCCCTGTTGTTCCCACAATATTCCCAAGCGTGCAGTTTGGTATTGGCTTGCTTATCCTTTCAATGAGCAGCGGGTCAAACGCGTTGAACTGCAGCCTGAAGCTTTCCTTATGGTCCTTTCTTTCCTTTACCTCAAGGTCCGGCGTTTCCTTCTCATCAAGGTCATACTCTGTCTTGTATTCCCTTCTCTCATTGTCAACCTTGAGTATCCTGAACAGCGGTGTTGCTGGGTCTGGCTGCACAACGCTTTCCTTGTTCAAAAACCAGAGCTTTCTGGTTTCAATGCTCAGCTGCCTGTCCTCCTGCTTTGGTTCTGTGCTTACCTCTGGCTTTGCAGGCTCAAACACCACAATGTCCTCTGACTTGGTTTCAACAAGGGCATTGTCCTCAATTGATGCCCCTGGCATGTACAGTTCGGCATCCCTGTAAACAACATCTCTCTCTATTTTTGTAAAGCTGAAGCTGCCTTCGTCCTGCTGGTTGTATGCAATAATGGTTCCTGCAAGGAATCCCTGCAGGCCCCAGCCAAGGAAGCTCGGCTTTCCCAGGATTGACTGGCCAAGGCCGCTTATCAGGCCGTTTCCAAGCATTCCTGTCAGGCCACTGCCGCCCCCCCCTAAAAGCGCAAGCCCTGCTGCGCTTCCCAGAACAATTTCTTCCTGTTCTGTCCTTGCTGTTGGGTAGCTGCTTCCTGATACAATTGTTGCCTTTTCTGTTGCGCCAAACCCCAGAATGCCGCCTGTTTTCTCAACCCTGTAGGCATTGCCTTGGGCATCGTAAACCAAATTTTCAGAATCAATTGGCTTGAAGTATGTTCTTCCGCCGATCTCTACAGGCACGCCTTTCCTGCCTCCTGCATCTGCAACTGTCCTGCCCTGCTGGAACTGCTCAAATGTAACAGCGTTTCCTGCAGCGGCAATATTGCCTGCTGCCTGCGGTGCTGGCTGCTGCATTCCGCTTCCAAGCTGGCCCATTGCCCCTGTTGCCAGCCCATAGAGCAGGCCTGTTTTCATTGCATCAAGCCAGTTGTGCTCGTCATATTTGACTGTTGCTGTTACAGCCTTGTCATAGCAGTTGTTTGTAAGCTCTGCAGTGTCATAGCCGTCATATGGGTTTTCCGGGTTGTCAAAGACATCAAACTCGTACCTTGAAAGGTCAAGGCATTTATCGCTTAGTATTCTTGCCCTTACTGTTTTAACCAGCCTGTACTGCACCTGGTCAGAGTTCTTTGCATAAACCCTTATGAGATATTGCCCTGGCATGTTCTTTTCTGAAAAGACCTCAACCCCTTTGCTGTCGGTTGCGTTCAATGTAAGCGTGCTGCTGCTCAGCGTCAGCTCTGACTCAAGCTTTACCTCGTTTCTGCTTCCGCAGTTTACTGTTTCCACATCAAAGCTGTCGCTGTTCTCAGGCTTTATTATGAGTATTTCCTTGCTGACTGCCATGCATTCTGCAAGGTTTGCCACCGTTATTTCTGCAGTGAGCTCGTCAGTCAGCTCCTGCCTTATGGTGTCAGTCGGGTTTTCCGCTTCAAATACAATTGTTGCAATTCCCTTGCCATTCACCCCGCCGTTTGGCGTGAACTGGAGCACTATGCTCATGCTTTGCTCTGGCTCAAGTGTGCCGGCAAACTTCTTTGAATAGCCGCTTGTCAGCGTTATTGCGCTGTCAGCTGTCCTCAATGCAAATTCTCCCACCTGGTTTGTCTGCCAGCTTGCCTTTGCAGCTATGTTCTCCAGCTTTACCGGAATGCCGTTCATGCTGCAGTTGTTCTGAACCTCAAATTCAATCTCTATTGGGTTGCCCTCGCTTGTCCCCTTCCAGTCCTTTCTTGTAACTGTAAAGCAGCTTGGGTCATCTACCTCCCCGCCAAGGCCAATGCTTATTTTTACAGGCACTGTCTGCAGCCACTCGCTTCCGTTGTTTGAAACAGTTATGTCAAGCTGGCCTTCCAAGTTTCTGCTCTGCTCAAGCTTCTTTCCCTTTTCCGTTAAGAATGTTTTCAGGCGCATTTCTTTGAGCTCATCCGCACTTATGGTTTCCTCTACATAGCCATAGAGCCAGTTGTTTGCCTTTTCCTCGTCAATAAGCCCGTAGAACCTGCCGTTGAGCTTCATGCCCCTTACTTTAAGGCTGAAGGCTGTCTTGTTTTCAATGCTGAAGCTGTTCTCTGCCTCAAAGGCGGTTTTTGCATTCAGCGAAACCCCGATTGTCGCCGGCTTTGCCACTATCACCTTTTCATCAACCTGCAGCATTCTTTCAAAGGTTTCATAGCTTGGCTTTCCGACTATGAGCTGGACTGTTTCAGCAGGCTGCATTGACGGCAGGCTTAAGACTGCTATTCCCATCCTGTTTGTTGATTTTGAGGCAATCACTGTGCCAAACCTGTCCTTTATTTTTACCGTTGCGTTTTCAAGTTCAGCATTTGTCCTCATGTCCCTTGCTGTTACCGTTAACTCGTTTTCAGTGCCGCTTGGCAAGAGCTCTGGT
This sequence comes from Candidatus Iainarchaeum sp., assembly GCA_016932355.1. Lineage (GTDB taxonomy): Archaea > Iainarchaeota > Iainarchaeia > Iainarchaeales > JAFGDB01. The sequence goes on from JAFGDB010000030.1 coordinate 14,786, forward strand.
GCAACCACAACGTTCAGCTGCTTTTCAGCTGCTGCGTTTATTGCAATGCTTTTCTCAAATTGAACCCTCTGCATGCTCCTTATCTGTATGGTTAAAACTGAGCCGCCTGAGTTCTGCGGCGTTAATACAATTGTCCCGCTTGCGGTGTTGTTTGGCAGCATGTCGCCGATTGAAATCCATGCTGTTTCATTGCCTGCTGCATTTCCCTCAACAAGCTGGCTTTGCGCCCCATAAACCTTGTAGTTCTGCAGAAGAATGCCCTTATCCTGGTTCAATATCCTTAGCTCGGCGTTGTAGTAACTGTGTGTTTCATATTCGCTGTTGTTCAAAACGGTGAAGCTTAGCTTGTATTCCTTGAATACATCCCCATTGTATGAGTCGTTTGCGCTTTCAATAAGGCCTGCTTCCACATCCAGCATGCTTGCGCTGAAGCAGAACTTTTCGTCGCAGATTTTTTCCGCTCCCATTTGGAAAATTTCCTGCTTTGCCTTTGCATAAAGGCCCTGCTTTCCAGCAACAGATTCTGCTTCCCCTAAATCACTGTCATATGGGTCCCTTTTGTATGCCATGTCCTCAATTGCCCATGACCTGTAGAACATCTCAAGCTCACCGGAGCTGATGCTTGTTTCATTGAAGCTTTCCTTGACCTTTAGTTCAACCTCTGCTTCTACAATGCCTGTGCCAATTCCAATCCATTCAATGTTTGCCCATTTTGCCTCATCGCTGCTTTCATTCTGGCTGTCTGTTTCATACCCTTCATCCGGGGTGTAGCTTGTTGATTTTAGCACATTTGCAATGCCAGGCACGTTTATGCCCCTTAAAACAGCCTCATCAAGCTCCATAATGCCCTGGCTTCCTGACCTTACATGCATTCCAATCCTGCTGTATGTTCTGTTTGCCGGAATCCTGAGGTTAAACAATGCAGTGTAAGTTTCCCCATGGGCAAGCGTAACCGCGCTTTTCCCGTTCTTGTAAATTCCCCTGAACTCAATCAATGGCTTTCCTTCAAGTATTTCTTTTTCAAGCGTGGCTGTAAAGTTCTGCGTTCCCAATGAAATGACTTCTTTCGGGACTGAGGTGAAGTTTGCATAGCCTGGCTTGCTTGCAACTATGTAGACCTTTTTGTCTGCCCTTGTTTCAAGCTCTACAACACCGTTTGCATCTTCAACCGGCTTGGCGCCGCCGCCAATTACCTGGTTTGTGCCTGTGTCAATAAAAGCCACCTGTGCAAACTGCACAGGCATTCCTTCCTTGTCAATTACCCTCACCCTTACATTTCCGTTCTCAACAGTTAGCACAACTGTAATGAGTGTTTTTTCAGCTGACCTCTGGACAAAGTGCTCTACCTCGCTCCAGCCGCTGCTTGCCCCCTTGAATGCAAATGCCTTGTAGTCATTGCTTGGCGCGCCCTTGAATGTGGCTATTCCGTTTGCGTCTGTTACCCTTGTGCCAAAGCCTGCGTTGAATCCGCTTTCTGTGTAAAGCCCTACAGTTGCATTTCTTACAAGCCTTCCGTCCTGGTCAAGGACCTTTACCTTTAGGTTGCCGCCGCAGTCGCTTGTAAACGGGCTTAGCTTGATTTGCTTTACTGTGCTGCTTATTGTCACATCGTGCACTGTCTTGAGGCAGTATGCCTCGTGGTCCACTACAACGCTGTAGGTTGCATCCTGTGCAACAGGGAATTCAACAAGCCCGTTTTGGTCAGCGCTGCTTGCCTTTGAGTCAATTTCCTCGCTGCCAAGCCTTAGGAAAACGTCTGCGTCATCTACCGGCGCTGAAGTCCTTTCGTCAAGTATCCTGAGCTTTATGTATCCAACCACGTTTCTCTCCAGGTGAAGCTGGATTGTTTTCTGCTCGTTTGGTGAAACGGAGAAGGAGGCTGACTCAACAGCAGCATAGCTTCCATAGCCGCTGCTTTTTACAATGTACCTGCCGGCCTGCCTTGTGAAAACTGCTTTTCCGTTTTCGCTTACTGTGCTTTCAATTGGCCCAACTGCTGTGCCTGTTGAGCTGTCTTCCCTGTAAAGGTATACTGTTGCCTGGTCGCTTACAAGCTCATTGTTAAATAAAAGCTCAACTGTTATGGTTGCGCTTCCTGAGATTGCCTCCTGCAGGTATATTGACTGGCTTCTCTGGCTTATTTCAATTGAGTCAAGGGGCTCAAAGCTGCTTGACCTCACGCTTGCAATAAGGCCGTTGCAGTTTGCAGGCTCTGTTACTGTTGTTGTTCCGCTTGCAACATTTACCTGCCAGGGTGCGATTGAGCTGTTCCTGCAGCTTAGCGTTATTGTTACTGCTTCCCTCACAGGCTGGCCAAGGCTGTCCTTCAGTGAAATTGTGTATGCCCTGTCTTCCTCGCTTTCAAGTGTAATGTGGTATGGCACTGTGGGCTGGCTTATGGTTATTGTCTGGCTGTATGAAACAAAGCCCTGTTTTGAAACCTCTATTTTTGCGCTTGCTTCAAATGGCAGCATAACCTGCCCTGTTTCCCCGCTTTGGTTTGTTTGCTGTGCAAAAACCTGCTGGCCATTGATTGAAACTGTTACTGTTGCCCCTTCCAGGGCAGCGCCGTCTGTGTCAATAACCTTGAATGAGAATGCTGCCCCCTGCGGCCCAAGCCCAGGGAAGAAAAACAGGCCGTATATAATGAGTATAACAACTATTGCAGCAAATAGTGCAAAGCTTGGGACAATCCTGTCAACTTTGTCAACAAGGCCTGCAATTGGTATTTTGCTGTCAATTTTGTCAATTGCAGCATACCATTTGTCCTCAAGCCTGAAGTATGTTTCTTTTAGCTTTTCCAGCGCCATCCAGGGGAGCCTCCAATTTTACCTTGTTCTAATTAATTAATTATATTTTACTATTATTAATTCTTTCCCATTGGCTGTCTAAATCCCTTTTTTGCCTGTTTTGCCCTTTTTGTTTCTTTCCCTTTGTTCAATTAAACGCGGTTTTTTGCCTAATCCAAGAAGGCATTTATTGCTATTATTATTTCCTTTCCATTAATAAATTTGCGCTTTGCCTGCCTGGTGCCTAAATCGGCAAAAATTGGTGAAGGAACACGGTCAGGCAGCTGCCTTTTTTCCGGAAAATTAGTGCTTTCAGCCTGAGAGCAGCTTGTCCTTGTTCCAGGCAAGCTCAATGATTTCATCGCCTGGCTTTACGCAGACCTGCTCTTCCTTTATCTTTTCAATGAATGAGGCCAGGGATGCCTTCTTTGATTCTATGGGTTCGTGCAGCTTGAGGTCAAGCTCGCCCTTCCTGTATCCTGCGCCAACATTTATTTCCTCTGCCGTATTCTCTGATTCAACTTTTGCGCTGCCCTGGCTGCAGTAAACCACGAGCTTGTATTCCCTTGCAAACGGCACAAATGCAATTCCCCTGAAGGTTTTCTGTGCTGTGAGCTGCTGCTGGAAGCCGTGCAGCGTAAGGTTGCCAATTTCCTTGCAGAGTGTCCTGCCTTGCTCTGGAGTGTGCTTTTGGTCTGCAAAGTCAGCAATTGTTTGGGGCTGTGCAGCTGGGGGAGTTCTGGTTGGTCCAGCAGGCGGCCTTGGTTCTGCAAGGCTGGCGCTTGATTTGGCCCTGTATGTGAACAGGCTTGGCTCATTACTTATAATGCCCTGCTCTGTAGCGCTAATCTCGTAAAGCATGCCCTCTATCCCTGCTCCTGATACAGGGTTAAGCTCAATTTCCAAGGGGATTGCAACGCTTGGGTTGTATTCAAAGCTGCCCTTCCCTGCCTTGAGTATTGTTCCCTTGTTGGTTTTGTCAAATGTTTCCCCAAACTTGAAGTTCAGGCTTACAAGGCCCTTTGTTGTGCTTATCGGGCCTGCGTTGTCCTCCTCTGACCCATAGCTCAGGTATGTCTTTCCTGCTTCAGGCGCGTTTGAGAAGCTTACTCCATAGCCTTCCCTTGTAGCCTTGTCTGTCCCCTCCCCAAACCTGCCTACTTCCCCGTCAATCGGCAGCTCAAAGAACAGGTTCTTTGCATAGCTTTCATTTATTGCCGCAAGTTCCTTCTCCAAATCAAGCCCAGCATTCCACTGGGTTTCCGTGCCTGCGCTGAAAATGTATTTAATTGCAACATTGTAAAGCCCTGCCTCTGGCAGTGCGTAAGTGTACTGTTCTTTGCCCTTCTTTCCAAATGCCCATGCCCGTTCGTCCTCAAAGCTTGTGTAGTTAAGCAGGTCATCGCCGCTGCTTTCTAGCGCAAGCAGGCCGTACTTCAGCCTGAAGTCCCTTCTCAGGTCATAGCTGTAGCCGTCCTTCACAAGGTATGACTGGAATTCAATTGCCCTTTTCCTGAAATCATCAAAGCTTGCATAATTGTCTTCGCCTTGGGTTTCAGGCAGCTTCAAATTGCTGACAAGGGCTGCCTTTTCCATTGCCTCTTCCTTGCTTTCTTCACTCATGTCCTTTTCATGCAGCAGCCCTGCCTTGAAAACAGCCTTGCCCCAGACCTCTTTAAGCAAATCGCTTGAAACAGTTGCAACAGATATTTCAGTTCCATTGCCCTGTGTAACTATCTCTGGAAGAGTAACATCAATGTCCTGCACTGTGTTCCTTTCGGCTTCAGGCTTTGCCTTGAGCTTGTCATATACTGCCTTGTGGAACAGCCTGTATTCATTGAATGACATCACATAATTTCCCGCAGAATCCTTCTCTGCCCCAAAGCTTTCAAGCACTGTTTTCTGTGCTGTGTCCACCGCAGGGTCAGCTATTTCAACAACTATTGCTTCCCTGCTTTCGCTCTTCTCAAGCTCCTTGAGAAGCTCCTCTGTTTTTTCAATTATATCCCACCAGGCGCCTGCCTGGAAGCCCTTTACTGCCTCGGCCCTTGCCTTTACCGTTTCCGCAAATTCAATTGATTCATCCTCAAGTATTTTTCCGTCCTTCCCCTGGAAGAACACAAGGTCTTTTTTCAAATAGCCTTTTTGCTCTTTGCCTGGTATTGGCTGGTTGAACTTGTCCTCGATTTTTTGCTGCCTGTGAACCCACCTGAACAATTCTGCAGTGTTCATGTAATTGCTAATGCTGGTGTCATTGCTGCCTGTTGCTGCCTTGACATTTGCCTTGTTGGCTGTTTCCCAGTTGTTTTTGTTGCTTTCAACAAACTGCTTTATGTCGTTTGCCTTTTTGTTCAGTTCAATGCTGAACTGCACTGCATCGCAGAATTTTTCACTGCCCTTGCTTTCCTTTGAATCGCACTCCTGCCTTTCAATGCTGTCCCATGCCCATTCAAATAGCAATTTGTCAAAGCCGTATTTTGTATAAGCTCCGCCTGTTTCCCCGCCCATGGCCTCACAGGTCTTTACCTCTGTCGGCTTTATTGCAGGCTCTGCCTCAGTGCATTTTGTAACGTCAATCTGGCTTAATTCAACGCCATTGTTCAAAATATTTACCCTTACAGGAATGTTGAATGTTCTTGCCCTTGCCCACTGTGTCGGCCTGCTGAGGGTTGCCTCAACTGTTGTGCTTATTTTTGCGCACTGCACGTTCTTCATGCTGCTCCTGTCAACTGTTACCTCAATGTTCCAGTTGCCCTTCTGCAGGAGGTTCTGGCACTGGTTCGGAACTGCCCTGAAGTAGAGGGTTACACCGCTTTTTGCATCTGTGTAGCTGCCCTGCACTGTTTCAATGCTGTCTGTTCCGCTGCAGGGCGGCACCTTCAAAAGGTCCTGCTCCGGGGTAAACTTGTAGGTGTTTCCTGAAAAGCTCCCCTGGGGAACAAAGCCCTGGTTGTTTCCAAACCTTGAGGCAATGTCAAGGCCGTTTGCATTAATGCAAGCCATTGGGTCCTCGACTGCGCTGCCTTTGTCATTGCACTTCTGCATCAGTTCTGTTGGAATGCCGACCTGGCCTGCATTCCTCATGCACTGGTCAAGCGTTTCCCCATAACCCCACCAGTCGTTGAGTATTATCCTGAAATACTTTATGTCCTGGCCTCCAAATGGGTTGTAGTAGTAAACGTTTGCCGTTGCCCTTACCTCTGCCCTGTACTTTGCTGAGGTTGCAGTTGCCCTCAGCCCGTAAAGTGTTTCAAACGGCATCTGTGCCATGTATTCACAGAGCTGTTTCCTGTACTGTATGTTTGGCTTTACCTCAAAGTCAACAACTTGGAGGGTTCTGCCTGTTTCCTCATCAAGCCCTGTCTTGTATTCGTCCACAAAGTAAACGCTTTCAATAAGCGGGCATGTTCCCTCATAGCCGTAAGCCTGCTGGTATGCCCAGTTGCTGCTTCCATAGGGGTATGCCCCCATTGGGTTGTAGTACCCCTGGGTTGCATTTCCCTGCTGGCTTGTGTAATAGCCCGGGCCGAGAATTCCGTTTGTTGCCCTGTACTCATTTGCTGAGTAGGGCTGCCCGGTGAGCGGGTTTGGCATGTTGCCCATTGGCGCCTGGTTTATGTAACCTGAGGTTTGCGTAAACGGGTTTGGGTATGCCTGAAGCATAATCTTTTCCTGCTGTTCCTGGCCTTCGCTGAGCTGGAATGTGTTTATCTGCTGGCCTGGAACCTGGCATGCAAAGTCTATTATCTTGCCTGCCTTTGGCAGCCTCACGCCAACGTCATAGCAGTAGTTGAATACTGATGCATCCTGCGGCCTGCCGACGAAATCACTGAGGTTTATGTTGTCCGTGCTTAAGTGTATGCATTCCTCGTCTATCTCGCCTGGCCTGCTTACAATTACATCAACTGTTCCAACCTTGTAAGGGTCTTCTTGCCCCTTCTTGAGCTTGGCTGTTACGTCAATTGTGTATTTACCCATCCTGTAGCCTGCCTCAATTTTCACTGTCTTGTCTGTGTCTGGGTCAAGCGAGAAGCTGTCAGAGTCTGTCCTTATCCTTGATGGAACGTCCAAATCAATTTCAACAGCCTCTTCGCATGTGTTCTTTACAATGAAGTTGCTTTCGCCAAAGCCGTACATCCAGCTCTGGTCTTCCCCCTGGTCATAATACCTTGTGTAGTATGAGGTGTCAAACTGCGAGTATGGGTATGTGCTTCCGCCGTACATGCTTCCATACCCTGTTCCATATCCTCCATAAGCGCTTCCATATCCTGACCCATAGCTGCCGTATGTTCCGTAGCTGCTTGCATATCCGCCAAGGCCGTTCTGCGTGTATGGGCTGTATCCGTATCCTGCGCTGCTTCCGTAAAGCCCGTAACCTAAATTCATTGGAACTGTTTCAACCATTACCGGGCTTTCCGCATCTATCTTTACGCATTCTGAAAGCTTGCTTATGTGTATTTCTGTCGGAAGCCCTAATTCAATCTTTTCATCGCCTCTCTCTGTAATGTTTGTTGCCCTGAATTCAATCTTTGGCTTTCCTGATGCTGAGTCAATTGAGCTGTTTGGGGTGAATGTTAATTTTATGCTGCCTTCAAACTCTTCCGGCAGCACGTCTGCAAATGTTGAGTATGCTTCTGCAAGCGTGATTTCGTTTGCTTCAGGCAGCTCCTCGCTGCTCAGCACGAATTTTCCCAGCCCGTTTTCGTTTCCTGATGCAATCCTTGCCTCAAAGTCCTTAAGCGCAATGGTTTTCCCGTCCACAGTGCAGTCATTTACCAGTGTAAATTCCTGGCTTTCGCTTTTGTCCTGGCCTGTTATAATTTCCCATTTGACTGGCTCTATGCCCAGGCATTCTCCCTCATCCACCTGCTCGCCCAGCCCAATCCTGATTGTGATTGGTATTTCCTGCAGGAAGCTTGCTGATGCCTTTTCGCTCCTGACTGTTATTGTCAGGCTGCCCTCCATCTTTGCCGGCCTTTCAATAAGTGCGCCTTCCTCTGTAAGCTTCAGCGTCAGGAAGATGTTAAGGTCTGCGTTTTGCTTTATCTCTGCCCCAAGGTAGTCATCATACCATTCAAATTCAACAAGGTCGTTGCCAAAGCCGTTGAAGCTGAACCTTGTAATTGTAAGGTCGCTTATTGTCTGGTTGCTTAAGAGTATTTCTTTTTCTATTTCGCTGAGGTAATTGTCAAGCTTTTCGTTTATTTTTGGGGGGCTTACAATAAGTATTTGCTGGTCTACCTTTGTTTCAAGCTCTGCTTTCCTGTAGCCTGTTTTTTCCGCCCTTACAAGCAGTGTTGCGCCTGTTGCAGGCGCTTCCAGGTTGTATTCAACCCTGCCCTGGCCGTCGCTTTCTGTTGATTTAAGCAGCACTTCATCCAAGTAAATGCTTACAATTGCGTTGCTCACTGTTTTGCCTGTGCTGTCACTAACCTTTACCAGAATTTCGTTGTCTATGAGCGGCATTACCTCTTTTGGAATCATTTCAAGCCTCAGCTCCTCTGCCGCTGCAACCCTTACATTAATTGCTTCATTCAGCACAGGCTGGTTGTTTGACTTTATGGCAATTGTCAGCGGGTTGTTTCCCTCTTTCTCTGTTTCAAATTCAATTGACCCATATACAACGCTGTCGCTCTCCATGTTTCCAATGGGCTTTGAAATGCTGTATCCTTCAGCTTTCCCGCTGCTTTCAAGGCCTGTTGCATCCTTTATGCTGTATTCCCCAAACCTCAGGCCGTCTGTTTCGCTTCCAAACTCTATTTCGCAGTTTGTAAAGGCCTGCTCGTTTATGCTGCTTATTGTAAAGTATAGCTTGTAGCTGCTTCCAATTGTTGCGTCGTATTCCTGCACAACATTTATCCTTGTCCTCTTTGCAAGGTCCTCTATGCTGAAGCTCTTGCAGAATGCCTCATTGCACAGGTTTGTTGGGCCTGCTGATGCAGCAAGGTAATTTGCATTGGCATACAATGCCTGCTTTTCAGAGGTGCTTTCTGCCCCTGCAAGCTCGTTGTCTTTTGGGTACCTTGTGTAAATGCCTTTTTTGCCCCATGCCCTATACCACATTGGCAAAAGCTGGCCTATTCCTGCGCTTTCCTTTACCTGCACTTCAACCTCTGCAGCGTATGCGCCTGCGCTGGCATTCTCCCACATGATGTTTGCCCACTTGCTGTCGCCTGTTGTTAAATGAATAGCATCTGTTGGATACCCTTTTGGCGGCGTAAAGGATGTCCCTTTGAGAATGTTTGCTGTTGAGGCATAAATCCCCTTGATGTAGATTGCGTCCTCCTCCATTATGTTGGTCTTGCCCTCAAGGGCTTCGCCTGCCCTGAAGTGGATTCCAGCCTCATCAAATTCGTCGCCCTTTGCCACAAGCAGGAGCAGCTTTGCAGTGTACTTTTCCCCCTGCCCTAAATCCATTGTTTCAGGCACCTGTTCCTCTCCCTGGTAAAAGCCCAAAACTTTTACCTGGAGCTCCCCTGGGTCCTTTGCAAGGTTAACTATTATTGGAACAGTGCTGTTCGGGTCTGGCATTGCTGCAATGCTGTAGTATGGCAGGAAGTCCGCTGCATCAATTTTAAAGTAAACCTTTTTGTCAGCCCTTATGTTTACAGTGTATTTTCCCTCAATGTCTGTGATTCCTTCAGCCTCTTTCTCTTCCAGGACTGAGTTCATTACCTCAACTATTGCTCCCTGCACTGCCTGCCCTTCATCGCTTAAGACAGTGAGCTCAATATTGCCCCACCCAATCGGCAGGACAATTGTTATCCTGTTTTCAATCCTTGGCCTTATTGTGATTGGGTCGCTTGTTTTGCCCTCAAAGCCTTTCTTTGCTGCGTAAACATAGTATGTTTCCAAAGGCAAATTTGTGAATTCTGCCATTCCGTCAGAGCCTGTTGCCCTGTCGTTTGCATAGATTGTGCCGTCAGGCTTTTTCAGGATAAGCCTTACGTTGTCAATTGCGTTTCCCCTTGAGTCAACAACCTCTACAACAAGTGTTTGCGTGTTGTCGGAGGTTGCAGGGCTTAAATAAATTTCCCTCAGCGTGCCCGAAGCGCTTATGCCTGAAACTGTTGCAATCAGGTAGCCTGCTGCATCAACCTGAATGCCGTATTCCACGCTTTCAGTTACAGTGAATTCAGCAATTCCCGCGCTGTCAGTGTATGCTGTGTCAATTGTTGCATAATCCCTCTTCAGGTAAACGGTTGCGTTTTCAACAGGGTCTGTGCTTTCAACATCCTTTGCAAGAATCCTGATTGTTCCAGCGCTTGCTTCCTGCAAACTAACATTAAATGTTATTATCTGGTCCTTCCTCAATTCTTTGAGGTCCGGGGCTGCCAGCTGGCTTCCGTCAAAGCCTCCATACCTGCCCTGGCTGTCGTGCGCAACTATGTAGTATGTGCCTGTTGCTATGTTCTCAAAGGATGCAGTTCCTGCAGAGCTGCTGTAGCTTGTTCCAGCCAATATCTCGTCATCCCTGTAAAGCATTACTGTTACGCCGCTAACTGCCTCGCCTGCCCCATTCTCAACAGTCACATTTACTGTGCCTGTGTCTGTTGCAATTGCCTGCAGGAAAAGCTGCGGTGCAGCGCTTGCAATGCTTATAACGCCGTTCACTGCAGAATAGCCTGCCACAGGGTTTGCAACAAGGCTTCCGCAGTTGCTTGGAACCTGCAATTCGATTACGCCGTTTACGCTTTCCTCTGTCCTGCTGAATGAGCTTGCGTCTGGGCTGCTGCAGCTGAACCTTACTGTAACAGGGTCTGTGATGAGCTCGTTTGAGCCTGCCTTCATTAGCTGTATGCTCTTTAAAACAGTGCCTGCCACAGGGTTTAGTGAAACTGTTTTTTCAATTGATTCTGAAACATCAATTGTTTCCTCAAAGCTGCCATAACCGCTTTTTTCAACAAGTATTGTTATTTCGCCTGGTGCAACAGAGACAAATGCCCTTCCCTCTGCATTGGTTGAAACAATCTGCTCAAGGCCTGCCGAATCAGTTACGGTTATGTCTGCTGCCTGCAGCGCAAGCCCTGCTTCAGAGTCCTTTACAATAAAGCTTACTGTTGTTCCCTGGAAAACCCCGCCAAGAAGCAGAACCAGGCCTGCAATGATTATTATAATCAGCGCAAGCACTACAGGGAATGAGGGGATGTTCCTTTTTTCAATTGCGTCCACCAATGGGTACAGTGAGAGGCCCTTTCCCTCAAGCCAGTCCAGTGCCTTGTAGTACTTGTCCTCTATTGCAAAATAGCCGTTGCGCAGGCTGTCCTTCAAACCCATTTTTATTCACTTAATAACTATATAATATTATTTTGTTGTTGTTTATTAACTTAACTAAAGCCAGGAAAATGCCGCTTTTTGGCAATTAATTAAAGTCTATCTCTCTTCTTATTTAAATAGCTTTTGCTGGGCTTTTTTTTTACGCGCATTCTGCCTGCTGTTGGCCCTTTTGGGGAAATGCTTCTTATCTGCTGCTTCCCCATTACGCTGGGACGCAGCCTGTTGGCTTAAACGCATGCCCTGGCCCTGTCAAAAGCCCTGCCTCAAGCTCGTAAAGGCTGTTGCAGTACCAGCCGCTTCCAGGGTTTAGGCTGCAGCCTGTTGCGCTTGGCTCAGCACCATAAAGGCAGCTGTTGCCCATTTCCCCAGAATCCCAGGCTGCGGTAAAAGGGATGTATGTGTTGTCCTTGAGGTTTATCCTGTAAATCTTTTCACCTTCCTTGTCAACCATGTAAAGAGGGTCTTCCTCCTTGAATGCAAGCGTTACGCTGATGCTTGTTACCTCAGTGCACTTTGAGCTATGCTCTGCAAAATCACCAGTGCACTGCATCTCAGCAGCGCTTATTACAGGCCTTTCCCCCCTTTCCTCAATTCCTGCAAAAAGCCCCATTCTCCTTGCCTGCTCCAGCCCAAAGCTGTTGTTCCTGCCGCACTGCTCTGCATCATAGCCTGGCTGGCTAAAGCCCGGGATGCTTCCAGGATTTCCCTCTGCAATTCCGAGCTTTTTTGAATCAGCTGCCTCAACATTTACCTCAATGCTTTCAGCAAGCGCACCGCATTCCTCACCTAAGAGCGTGAACTTGTCATTTTGGTCTACGTCCAAGTAGCCGGAAAGCTTTGCCTTTTTCATTACATCGCAGACCTTTGCTGTTGCAAGCTCTTTCAGTGTGCTCTTCATGTCATTGCCGTTGTCATTGTAGCTTGCATTGTATGTTGGGTGGCTTTGCGCTACTTCAGAGCACCAGCTGTAGCTGCACTGCAGTTCTGTTTCAATGCCCTGTGCCCAGTATTCCCCGAGCTCGCCCCTGTTTTCCCCTGGGCAGAGCTTTCCAGAGAGGACCTTTTGCTCAGGGGGCTTGAATGGGTCGTTCCTTGGCGCGCAGTACCCATAATCGCACATTCCTAATGCCATGTCCTCAATTGTGTTGTGCACCTTGGGTGAGAAAAGGCCGTTGTCCTCTGCTGTGTCAATACGGTCAAGCGGGTAATGTGTTAATGCCCTTGCCTCTGCAATTGCCTTGAAAAACCGCAGCGGAACGTAAATCCTGAAGTTGGTTCTTGGCAGGACCACTTCTTTTAGTTCCTTGCCTGTTGCCTTGTCGTAAACATTGAGCTTTGGAAGGCTTTCATATTCATCCTCTGTAAGCCTTTCAAGGTGCAGGTTTACATAGAATGTGCCTTTTGGGCAGCTCTCAGGCATTCCGCCCTCGCATTCTATAATATGGAAGAAGTCGCCTGCCTCAACGCTTTTCTGTATGGCTGTTTCAAGGCCCTGCTGCAGCCCACTGCTTTCCTCAAAAGTAATCCTGTAGTTTCCAAAATGGGTTTCTCCGTGGAAAAGCCCCTCCAGTGTTTTTGCCGTGTAGAATGCAAGCGCTTTGCTTCCTGGTCCGCCAAACTTGCTTTCTGCAAAGTCTGCCTGTATTTCCTCCCATGTCTTGTTGTGCAGCTCAAGTGTTAGCGCATCCCCTGTGAGCCATTCCTCTATCCTGTAGCGCAGGGTAAAGTTTATTATCTGCATTGCGTCAGCCCTTGCCATTTCGGCAACTGCCTCCAAATCAGACCTTGACTCAATGCCTGCAATTGTTTCATTTGCCTTTGCCTCTGACTGCATCATTGCATTTATGAGGAGCACTGCAAGAATTATTAACAGGAATGAGACAAGCGCTGTAAAAAGGTTAAAGGCCCTTTGGTTCAGGTGCATGCAAGAAAAGAATAGGCTTTACGTTATTTAAATATGTTTTGGAAACGAAATAGCGATTAATGGCAAAAGGCTTTATTGCAGGTTTTTTAAAAGAGCTTCAATCATTTCCCTGGTTTTCCCTCTGTCAAATTTTCCTATTTTTTGAGTGCTGCCTCTTCGTCCATTGTTGCTATAACGCTTGCCCTTGCATAGCTCTCCCTGTCAAGCTTTCCTTCAGCCAAATGCTTCTGGATTGGAATGCTCTGCCCTCCTGGGCTTGTGGTTATCGGGCAAAACCAGCAATCATGCCTTTTGTTGTGCTCGTTGTTTGAAACAACCAGGGCAGGCCTTATCTTGTAATCAATCCTGTTTGAGAAGGGGAACCTTGCAAGTATTATGTCGCCTTGCTCCAAAAGAAACCCCTCTACAGATAGCCTTTCCAGTAGGCATTGTCTTCATCTTTCCAGGCCTTTGCAAGGGCCTTTTCAGACCATTTTGCGTAATTCTCCTTGGCCATCTTTTCGCGGAACATTTCCCTGATTAGCTCGCTCCTGCTTTTGTAAAGGCCTTTCCTGACCTGGGCATCTGCCCACTTTTCCATCTGCTGTGTTACATCTGCGCTGATGGTAGTCATAAGAGAATATATAGCGGGCTATATAATTTAAAAATATGCCCCTGTACGCAAAGCTGCCTTTACTCCTCTTCCCTGAATTGCATCCAGGCTGACCTTATCTCCCTAATCTTGCTAAGGTATGTGCTCGGGCTTTTTGTGCTTGTGAAGCTTGTTAAGTAGTTTTCCCCCTTTTCAAGCGAGTTCCTCAGCCTTTGCGCAGCGCACCCTATTATTGCATTTACCTCTTTCTCGCTGTTTTTCTGCTTCCACCATTCCTTCTCTATTCCGCAGCCCTTTATGTTTTCAGGCTCATAGAGCAGCACAGCCATCAGCATTTCCTCGTCAATGGCTATGCCTTCCTTTTCAGCCCTGTAGTAATCTGCAAAGTACCTTATAACCATCTGGTTTTCGTTGTAGAGGATTGCCTGCTCTTGGCTTACCTTGTCATTTGGGTATGGCTTTAGCTTTCCAAGGAAACCGGCATCCTCTTTCCCATAATTCTTGCAGTCAGTGTTCCAGTTGCTTTCCTTGCTGCTTTCAAAGGCTTTTGCCATCTCCCCATACCGCCCTTCCCCAAGAGCCATTATGTTAACGCTTGTCCTGCCCAAGCTGTCTTTGGAAATGGTTACCTTGTGCGGCTGGTTCTTCACAAGCTCAAGCTCTTTTACAACAGGCTTCTGCGCAATTACATTGCCCTGCTCGTCAACAACATCTGTCATCATGCTTGTTGTAAACCTTGCCTGCTCCTGCACGGCATCAGGCCCAATTCCCTCCCAGTACGCCAAATACAGGGCCATGCCTGCAGCGTTTGCAACCAGCCCTGAGAGAACGCCCTTTGCAAGGCCCTTGCCAAAGTTTGCAAGCTTCTTTGAGAACTTCGGGCTTTCAACATATTCCTTCATGATTTTTGATGCATCGCTTCCAAACTTGCCCTGCAGCTTTGTTACAACCTCTGCGTTAACCCTTTTCTGCAGCGCCTTGTAAACAGCCTTGTTGTTTGCTGCGTCTGCAGCAAAGTCTGCCATTGAATTCCTGACAAGGTCTTCAACGCTTGACTGCATCTGCCCAAGGAACCTTGCCTTTTCAGCTTCAGCCATCTTGTCAACCAAGTCATTTATGCTGAATTTCCTGAGTGCGTTCTTTGGAATTCCTGTTGTGCCTGACAGCTTGGTAATTGCATCATTGTAAATGTCCATCATTGCCTTTTGGGCTGCTGGCTTTGTATAGCCTGTTTTGGTAACGCTTTTCTTGATTGCGTCCTCAAAATTGCTTCTGCCCCCAAATTCGTCCCATATGCTGTCCATCATGTCTCGGTCAAGCGAATCAAAGGATGAAATAATTTTCCTTGAAACGCTTTCCTGTACCTCCTTTCCACTGAGCGTTCCAAGCGAGTCCATCTGCATGCTTGCAAATGCCTCGTCCCCTATCTTTCTTGCGTCAAATATTGTGTTTGTCCTGTTCCTTATTGCATTATCCAGCAGCGAGCCTTTTGCAATTGTCCCTGTGGCAATTCCCTCACCCAGCTGCTTGTTAAACTCATCCTGCATGTCTGCAAATGCCTTGTCAATAACTGCGTTTGCCACATCCTTCAGCGGCTTGCCCTTCAGGCTTGGCTGCAGTGTTGTAAGGTGCCAGCTGCTTGGCCTTACCCCTGGCGGGCCTTTTACAAAAAGGTTTTCTGCTGCGGCATCCTTTGCCTTTTCAACGAGCTTTTTCTGCAAGTCATCTGCAACTGTTTTAGGCAAGCCTGCCATCTTCTTTGTTATGAACTGTTTTGCATACTCATCCCAAAGGCCTGAGTTTACAAGCGTTCTTGCGCTTGACAATGTAAGTGTCTTGCTTGTTGCGCTAAGCCCCTCTATCACTGCCTTTGTTCCTGAGAATGTGGCTGCCCCCTTGAGCAGTGTTCCAAACTGTGAGTTTGCCTCATCCTCTGAGATGTATTCCCCTGGCGTTTCGCCTGCATCCAAATCAACAATGTCTTGCCCTCCAAACACTTTGCTTACTCCATTCAGCACTATTCCAATGGCTTTTCCAACCGGCCCTAAGGCTGTTTTGACTGCATTGATTGCAAACTCCTTTGCTGCCTTTGTTGTTTCTGTAAGGTCAAGTATTGCTGGCATTGCAGGAAGCACGCAGTCAAATGCAACGCTTCCCCATGGCGAGAAGAATGCAATCGGGGCGCATGCCCCCATGTACAACCCCAGTGATGCAATCCTGTCTGGCCTTGCCTCCTTTTCATAGCTGCTCAGGCCGCTTACTGGTTCTCCAACTGCTGCTGGCCCCATTTCCTCAATTTCCCTCTGCAAAGCGTAAAGCCTTTCCAGCTTTGGGAATGAGAGTGTGTCAGGGCTTCCCTGCCAGCCTGGCATTGCATAGTATATTTCCTCCTTGCCTTTCTCCATTGCCTTTTCCCTTTCAGTAATCTTCTTTACAAGCTCAAGCGGGTGGATTCCGCAGACCTCTATTGCAATTGCATGCGCCTTCTCCGTTTTTCTCCCATCATAAATGCTTCCATAGGCGGTAAGCTCAATGCTCTTCACTGATGCAGGGGCAAGCGCAAACTCGTTGCTTCCCTTTACGCACATTACAAACTCTTCCCCATAAAGCTTGTTTTGGGTTGAGCCTTCTGTGCTTCCAGCTTCCTCTGTGCTTGCAGGCTGACTAGGTTCTGCACTTCCTGGCTGTGCAGGCTCTGGCTTAAGCTCTTTGAGTGAAACCTTTTTGCTTTTCTCCCCTTTCTGGCCTGCTGTCCTGTTCTCCTCTTTGAGCAGTGGCTCTGCGTCAATGCCCTTCTTCTCATAGTCTGCCTTTTTGTATATTGCAACTGATTCAATGCCTGCCCTTTCCTGCTTTGCAAGGAAGCTGGTTGAAACCTGCACTGATTCCTTTGCATCGCTCTCCACGCTGAATTCAGCGCAGTTGACCTGGTTGTTTATCCTTATGCTTTCATCGCCCTTTACTTGGAATGTGGGGTAGAGCTTCCTGAAGTTCTGCCCGCTTTTCATTACAATGTACTGCCCGTCCTCGCTTATGCAGTCCTCTTCCCCAAATTTGTGGATTATGAATGCACCCATTGCGTCTGCTATTCCCTCTGCCATCTCCTTGTTGCTTGGCTCAAACTGGGTTGGCGCATATGCCTTTACTGTCTTTTCTGAGTCTGGGTTGCCCTCCTTTTCAAGCTCTATTAGGAGAAGGCCGCTTTTTGTGTCTCCCTTTAAAATTGCAAGCGCATTGCTGTTTTCGCTTTTTGTTGATGTCCTGCCGTCTGTTTTTCCAAACAGTTCCTGTGCAAGCAGCTTTGGCAGCTCTCCAAGCTCTTGGCTGCTTCCCTGCACATATCCAGGCCACGCGCTTCCTGAAAGCCCATATCCCTCGTCAACAGGCAGGAAGTTAATAACATTTTGCACATAGTTCCAGCACTGGCCTGTGTCTGCCCTGTCCTGCTCAATGGTTATTGTCAGGGCAAAGTTCCTGCCTTCCTCTGAGATTATTTCACCATTTGAAACCTGCATTGCCCCGTTTATTTCAACATAGTATTTTCCGCATCCCTTGAATGGCTTTTCAAGGTAGATATTTCCAAATGTGAAGCCTGCACCGCTTATGTCCTCCAGGTCAATTGCGTTTTGCTTTACGTCATAGCCCTTGAGCTCTGTCTTGCTGAATTCCCTCAGCTCCTTAATAAGTGTTTCATAGTCCATGAAGTCAAGCTGCAGGAAAACAGGCAGTATTTCCCTCTTTACATTCATTTCGTCAAAGCTGCAGTGCCTCCTCTCCCTTGCTGCGCACCCTCCAAACTCTGAGGCCTGGTATTTTGCCTTTGCTGCCTTGTCCTTTGCAAGCGTTACCATGTCATCTGCTTTCCTGACAATGTATTGCGCAAGCTGCTTTGCATCGCAGTATCCATCAGAGCAGTTGCTGCTCAGCAGCGGGAAGCTCACCCTTTTTGTGTCCTCGCTGTCGCAGACCTTTATGCTTACCTCTTCTGTTGCCTTTCCCTCTGCTGCTGCTACAAGCCTGCCGAGCTTTACTGTTACTGAAAGCTCATCTGATTCAATTATCTTGTTCTGGTTTACGAGAAGGGCCAGTGCCTTTATTTTTGCCGCCCTGTCCATTTCCTGGCTTCCAACCATCCTTAGGCTGAATGTGCTTTCCTGGCTTGGCTGCAGCACGATGTTTGCCGGGAACAGCATGAATGCATTGCTTCCAACTGCGCCTGGCTTTGTTGTGCCTGTAACCCTCAAGGGTTCGCCGCACTCGTTCTTGAGCTTTACCTGCCTTTCAATTATTGCAGTTGCCTTCTGGCTTGAGAAAACCATGCTTTCAATTGCCTCTGCCTTCAGGCACTGCGTTCCTGTGTAATTTACTCCAACCTCTGTCCTGCCCAAATCAGGGTAATACCTTCCGTTTATCACGCCTCCAAAGTATACATAGCCCTGTGCTGGCTCTGTCAGGGCTTCTGACTTGCTTGTTTCAGCGTAAACATGCCTTGTTGGGCTCAGCGCCTGTCCTGGCATCAGGTTTATTGAGCTTATTGCTGTGGGCTTTATCTGCGCGCTTATTCCATATCTCCTGTAAGCTGTGTCCTCTATTGCTGCCCTGAATGCTGTTATTGGCGCAAACCCAGTGTTCATCAGCTGGATTGGGACCTGGCCATATGCCCTTTCCTCTGCCGCTGCCCTTGCAAGCCACATTGTCAGGGTTGGCGGATAGCTTAAATTGCTGCTGGGGTTCCAGAGCTCTACTGAAAGCTTTATTGTTTTGTTGAGCTGGTCTGATTCAAGCTCTATGCTGAAGTACCTTCTTTCCTGCATTGCGTAAAGCCTGTCAATTGTGTTGCTTGCAGTGATTTTCAGCTTTTCAGTTGATTCCTTTTCAATCCTCAATGGTTCAACTGCAACGCTTAAATTTGGGTCTTGCTCCTGGGGCTTTACCTTTGCGTTGAGCAAAAGCGAAGCCTCACAGTTGTTTTCAACCTCAATTTCCTGGGTTGCGCTGCTTCCTGCTGTCCCAATAAGCCTGATGACAACCTCCTCTGTGTCAAATTCCAGGCAGTCTGAGTCAAGCTGCTTGTTGTAGTTTGCCACAAGCCTTGCCGTTGTTTTTGTGGGAAAGCTTCCTGCAGCCATGCCCTTTATTACAAGGTCTGCCTCGCCGTGAAGGCTTTCCTGGCTTTCATCCGTTGTGCTGACTGAAACAGTTATGTTTGCGCTTCCGCTTCCCTTTCCTGCAATTGTGCTCGGCATTTCAACTTTTACAGAGAATTCCTCTGGAAATCCTGAATCCTTCTCAAGCTCGTATGCAAGCCCTGTTATTTCCTGTTCCCCTGTATTGGTTATTGCTGCTGCCGCGCTTTTGTACTTCTCACCTTTCCCTATGTTAATCTCTATCGGGCTTTCAACTGTGAGAATGCCGTCCTTTGCAATTGTTATTTCAAGTTCCCCTGTTTTGTAGCCTGGGGCGCTTGCCTCTGCTGTGTAAAGCCCTGGCTCCAGGCTGTTTTTGAAAAGGTATTCGCCGTTCAGGCCCCTTCTGCTTGCGCCATTGCCTACAACAGTTAACGCGATTTTCCCGCTGCTGTCCTTAAGGCGGATTGTTGCGTTCTCTATATCCTGGCCGTCCTCACTGTCCATAACGCTTATTGTAAAGTCCTCTCCAATGCCTATTTCCTCTGGCTTAACTCTCACAAGCATTGTCTTGTTTCGCTCTATCTGGAAGCTTGCTTCCTCATTGAGGACAATTGCGCCTGAAACAGCCTGCACCTTGATTGATGCTGTTCCCTCTTCAAACGGCTTAAAGTATGCCCTTACCTTCCTGGCCTCTGTTCCAACAGAAAGGCTGCTTATTGTAATGCCTGTCTGCTGGCCTGATTCAATGAATTCCAGTGGGTTTTCGCTTTCCTGCTGTGCTAATGTAGTTTCTCCAAGTTCGAGGAAGCCCTGCCCTGAAAGGTCTGTCTGCGCTGGAAGCTGCTCATCTAATATTGGTTCCCCGAGAAAGTCGTCAACCTCATAGCCTGTGAAGTAAATTAGGGGGTTTGCTTTGTCAGTGTCTATTTTCAGCGTTGCTGTCCTTTCGGCATCGGCACTGAGCTCTATCTGCAGCGCATAGAGCTCTTCGGTTACCGCCCTAAACTCTGCCTTTTCAACGAACAGCCCATTGGGCATTACAAACAGGTAGTTTGCGCAGAGCCCTTCCTCACAGACTGCCTCGCTTGAAAAAACGCTGATTTCCTCATCATGGGTTTCAGAGTAAAGCCCTGTTTTTGAGGAAACATACCTCTCGTTTCCAAGCTCTGGGTCTGCTGGATGCCTGTAATATTGCTGTGCAATCTGGCTCCATGCCCTGTAGTGCAGCTCAATGCTTTCCTCAGTTATTGAGTTTCTTGCCTGCACCTTTACGCTCACAACAGTTGTGTTCTCCGGGCTTTCAAAGTATAGCTCAAGCAGCTTGTTGAGCTGGCCTGTGCTTCCCTTGTTGAGCATGTCTGCTGCCTCATTTCCAGGCAGCGGGAATGGCTGGTAGCTTTTCCCATAAAAGTATTTTCCAGTAACTGCATCAAAGCCTGCAATTCCTGCCTGCTGCGAGTCTACAAAGGCTGTGTCATCGCTCCCAAGCCTTACATGGATGCCGCCTTTTTCAAGCCCTTCAGGCCAGTTTACCTCAAACTTGAGCCAGTAATACTTTCCAGGGGTTATGCCTTCAACCTCAACCCAGTCATCGTTGTATGCCCCTAAAAAATTTATTTCGGGGGCGAGTGCGTCAACCTCTTCCCCAAGCGTTACCCTTACAGTGTCCTGGCCCTCCACGTTCACCTGCTGGCTGAATGTTTTGCCCTCGCTTGTTTCAACCCAGAGGTTTACCTCTTTGTTGCCCCTTGAGTCAAAGTAAATGCTGCCATTGCTTATGTTTCCGTCAAAGAGAAGCGCGCCGCTTGCGCTTTCAATTTCTGCTGTTCCTGTTACAGGGTTTCCCTCGCTGTCAAATATCTGAAGCTCAACAATGTTCACAGGCTTTTCCATCACTATTATGAGCTGGTTTTCCTTGTTTGCCTCAATCAGCTTTTCTGCCTTGCCCTCCTGCAGGTCCTTTTTTGCCTCAACAACCACTGTTGAGCTGATTGCAGCCTTTATTGAGGCATACCCGCTTATGTCTGTTTTAAGCGATGGAATTCCAAGAGGGAGCTCTTTTCCTTCAACCTTTTCAGAGAAGTAGAGGTCTGCGTTGTTTGCTGCAGCATTGTATGAGTCAAAAACGCTTATTCCAAGGTATGAGCTGTTTGTCTGGTCTGTTGCAGTAAGCCTTATGTCAACGCTCTCTGTTTCAGCAATGTTCACGAGTTCCCTTGCCGGCAGGTATCCTGCCCTGTAGCCTGTAACATAATACTTTTCTGGTGCAAGGTTTTCAAACAGCGCCATGCCCGCAAACGCTGTTTCTGTCGCCTCAAGGAAGTTGCCGTTGCTGTCAAAAAGCTGCACTGCTGCATCGCTCAATGGAACATCCGCTGAGTAAACCGTTACCTCAAGCTGGTTTCCGCCAACTTCCAAATTTACAATCCACTGCTCTTCATCAAGCCTGAGTGTCCTGCTTTCAGCCCTTTCCAGGCTGTCATACCTTAAAAAGCCGTCTTTCTGCACAATCAGCCTTACACTTGTTCCCTTTGTTATGCTGAACACTGCCTCGCTTCCCTCAAGCACCCTTTCCTCAAGCAAAGTGTCTGTTGTCCTGTCCATTGCAATTGCTTTTGCGCCCTCAACTGCCTCGCCAAACTCGTCCTCTATTGAAACAATGAGTGCTGTTTCGCCTGCAAGCGAAATGCTGTCTGGTTCCAATTCAATTTCTGCAAGCTCGCCCTCTTTAAAGCTCTTTGCCAGCGTAACCCTTTCATAGCCGTCAGCGCTCACTGAAACAGTTACATCAATGCCCTCTGGAATGCCTGTAAAGCTTGCCTTGCCCTCGCTGTTTGTGATTGCGCTCATTGTAATGTCCTGCCATTCAATGCCGACAAGCGCTTCCTTTACTGCATCTCCAGTAATGCTGTCCACAAGCTGCAGCTCTGCCTGGATCTGCCTGATCTGCCTCTGCATCTGCATCAGGAGCGAGGTTTCATCCCTTGCCACAGTTACTGCCTTTTCCGAAATGTCAAAGCCCTGCTTTGAGGCTGAAACCACAAGCTCTGCCCCGATCGGTATAGCCTGCAAGTGTATGGTTTCGCCGCTTGCAACTGTTTTCGGGCCTGTTATCACCTGCCCTGACTGGTTTTTCACTGTTACCTGCACGCCTGAGACAGTCTGGCCAAACTGGTCCTGGAAGCTTACAGTAATGCCAGGGTTTATTGTGTTTCCGATGAAGACAAGCCCAAACACAAGGGCCAGGACAAGCACAATCAGTGCAACTGTTATTGGGAATGCAGGCAGGCCCTTTTCCTCAAGAAAGTCGTTGTAGCTGTAAACAGGAATGCCTTTTGCATCCAGGAAGTCGAGCAGTGCATAGTATTTCTCTTCAAGCGCAGTGTATATCCCTGACAGCTTTTCCCCAAACATTTTCAAAGACCACTTTTCAAGGCTTTCTTTTTCGGCTTTTTTTTTATTCCTGATTTATTCTTTCTTTCCCAAGGCTTTCCTTTGGTCAAAGAAAGGCTTTTCACTTTATTACTCTGCCTAATTAATTTCTATGGCATCTTCTATATTAACCTTTATATCAAGGCATTTTTTTCCCTTCTGGAAAAACCACAATAAAAAAAGGGCAAACTAATATATTAAAGTAATTATTGCAGCGCCCCAGCTTCAAACAGGTATTTTTGGGTTTCTATTTCATTGATAGAAACGATTATTAAGAACTTTAATTATGTTTATAGCGGTGAATCTTCTGTGGCATTTCAGGACTCGGCTATTGAGTTTGTTGAAATAAGGCCAATGAACCTTTCAGGATACACCCTGATTGAGGGCTTTCCGGGAATGGGCCTGGTTGGGACAATTGCAACCAAGTATTTGAGCGAGAAGCTCAACCTGCAGGAAATCGGCTACCTTGACTCTGACATGTTTATGCCAATCATAAGGGTTCATGACGGCCTGCCTGTGCACCCCACGAGAATTTACGTTGACGACAAAAAGAGGATTGTGCTGCTTGTTTCAGAGCAGATTGTTCCGCAGGTTTTCACTGACAAGCTGGGAAAGGCAATTGTTGACTGGATCCAGAAGAAGAAAATAAAGCGGGTAATCAGCTTAAGCGGCATAAGGGCTTTGCCTGCCAGAGAGGGCAAGCAGAGGGTTTACGGAATTGCCTCTGACAACGGAAGCAAGAAAATGCTCAACGATTTCAATATTGAGGTAATAAAGGAGGGCATTACAAGCGGCATTACTGCCTTGATGATGCTTGAGTTCAAGGACCGCTCCATAGAGGCGTTCAGCCTTTTGGGCAATGTGCAGATTGCCGCAGACTACAAGGCTGCCGCTGCCCTGATTGAAAAGCTGAATGAAATGCTTGGCCTTAGCATTGATGTTGCGCCACTCCAAAAAGAGGCAAAGGAAACTGAGAAGGCCCTGCTTGAGCACATCAAAAAGCTGAAGCAGGTCACTGACAATGCCCAGCGCTTTGAAAGCCAGCCCCAGACCCCAATGTACACCTGAACCAAGCCATTGGAAAATAGCCCTATTTTTTCCTGAGCAGAAAGGATTAAAAACATGGAAAGCCAAGACTTATTTGAGGTCATGGAATGCCAAGGGCAAGAGCACAGGAAAGAAGGCCGCCTGTTCAGGCAGCTGCAGAGCACGCTGCAGGCCATGCGCCAGCGCCTTTGGTTGATTTCAGCCTGCTTGACAGGGCAATTGCCCAAAGACTTGAGGAAGCCGAAAAATATATGGGCAAATTCCATGCAATTCCCTCTGTTAAGAGGGCATCAAAGGCAAAGCTCATTAGGTCTGGCCTGTTTAAGCCAGGCTGGGGCGGCTGGGATATAGCGCATCCTGTCAGGCTTTTTGGAAAAATTGCCACTTCCAAACTCGGAAAGGTTGAAAAGACTGATGAAGGAAGGGTGCTTAACCAGCCAGGGCGGTTTGCTGCCAAGAGTGA
>JAFGDB010000031.1 GCA_016932355.1 Candidatus Iainarchaeum sp.
CAATATGTGCAATTGGGGAATTGGGTAGGCTCATAAAAAAAGATGCCAAGTGCGTTCCCGGGTCGTGAAACCAGGCAGAAACACACCCAGCACCTAATATCTGCCTTAAACTTCTTTTAAACCTATTTTCCCCAATGCTTTTTGGCAAAATTCCCCAATTTCGTTTTAGAACAATTTAAATAAAAGAATGGCTTTATATTTTCTGAATTGCATGTTTGTTTCAAGCAAATCCCTCCTGGAAAAGGCAAGAGAAAAACACTATGCCCTCCCTGCCTTTAACACAAGCAACCTTGAGATGAGCAAGGCCCTTTTTGGGGCGGCGGAGCAGATGAAAGCTCCGCTTCTGGTTCAGACAACGCCCTCAAGCATTGAGTATGCAGGCCTTGAAAGCATTTTTTCAATAATCAAAACCCTCTCCAAAAATTCCAAAATTCCTGCATGCATCCACCTTGACCACGGCCGAGATTTGGGGCTGGTTAAGAGATGCACTGCCCTGGGCTACAAGAGCGTGATGATTGATGCAAGCAGGCTGCCCTTCAATAAGAATGCTGCCCTGACAAGAAAGGCTGTAAAAATTGCCCACTGGAGGGGCTGCAGTGTTGAGGCTGAACTTGGAAGCCTTGGCAGGCTTGGCAAGGCAAGCCTGACAGATGCAAGCCAGGCAAGGCTTTTTGTCAAAAAAACAGGGTGTGATTCCCTTGCTGTTGCAATTGGGACTTCACACGGGGCATACAAATTCAAGGGAAAGCCAAAAATTGATTTGGAAAGGCTGAGGGAAATAAGCGAGCTTGTTTCAGTTCCACTTGTGCTGCACGGGGCAAGCAGCGTTGACAAAAAGCTTGTTAAAAAGGCAAACAGGTATGGTGCAAAGCTTGGGCACACAGCAGGCGTTCCAATGAAAGATTTGAAAAGGGCAATAAAGCTTGGCGCTGCAAAGATAAACATTGACACAGACCTGAGGCTTGCCTTTACAGCCGCTTTAAGGGAGTTCCATGCGAAAAACCCAAAGGACTTTGACCCAAGGAATGCACTGGAATTTGCAGGGCAGAGCGTAAAGAAAGTTGCTGCTGAAAAGATAAGGGCTTTTGGGGCAAAGAACAGGGCGAGAGGTTAGCCTGGTTTATGAATCTGGCCAATTTTGGTGGGCTTTTTCCCTTGACCCTTGCTTGCTTTCATAGCTGTTTTGGGGGCTTTTTCCTGTGAACGTTGCTTGCTTGTTTTCAGGCGGAAAGGACAGCTGCTATTCATTGTTTAATGCAATAAACCAAAACCACACAATTGCAGGCCTTATTACAATCAAGTCAAGGGACTCTGATTCCTTCATGTACCACCTGCCAAACATACATCTTACAGAGCAGGCTGCGCTTGCATCAGAGCTTCCCTTAATAATCGGTGAAGCGGAAAAGGGCCAGGAGGCAGAGCTCTGGGTCCTTTATGACGTGCTTGCTGAGCTGAAAAATGAGAAAAGGATTGACGGCGTTCTAACAGGGGCTATTGCAAGCAATTACCAGAGGAAGAGGGTTGATTTGCTCTGCAAAAAGCTCAAGCTCAAGCACCTTGCCCCACTGTGGGGCAGGAACCAGGCTGAACTGCTGAGGGAAATGATTGAGCACCGCTTTTCAATGCTTGTTGTTGCTGTTGCTGCAAAAGGCCTTGGCGAAAGCTGGCTTGGCAGGGCAATTGATGAAAGTGCTGTTGACGAGCTTTTGGAACTGCAGGAAAAGTTCGGAATAAATGTTGCAGGCGAAGGCGGCGAGCTTGAAACCCTAGTGCTTGACTGCCCACTCTTCAAGAAAAAGCTTGTTGTTTGTGAAAGCGAGAAAAAGTGGAATGGGGTAAGGGGCGAGCTCAGGATAAAGAAGGTGGATCTTGCCGAGAAATAAGCCGGCTGAATTTCTTTTTTGGCTAGCAGGACAGCTCTTCCAGTATGAATTGGACGCTGTTTGCGCCAAGTGCATAGCTTCCCTGAATCTGGCCCTGTGCAATTGCGCCTGCTTTTTGAATGCACTCTGTTCCAAAGGCGCAGCCTGTGCAGTAGCATTTTTGCATGCACACCCCAGAGTCCATTTCAGGCGTTTCACAGTATGATGCAGCGCAGCTTGCTGCTTCACCCACTGTTTCAAATTCAATTATTTTTTCATCAAAGCCTGCTTCCAAGCCAGAGGCCCTGACCTCTGCCTTAAAGCTGCCCTGCTCTTCAATATCAAGCTCTATTGGAATTGCTTTCTCTGCTCCTGCTGCCAAGGCCCCTGTTTCCACAGTCTTTGAAACATTGCCCATAAAATGCTCCCCTGTTATTCCGGAATTTGAAACAAGCTGGAACACCCTTAATTCAATTGCCCCCTGGGGCATTTCCTGGCTCCCGGCATTTTTTAAATTTGCTGAAATTTCCGGCTTTCCATTGCTTAAATCAAACTCTTCCCCAGAACCAATGCTTAAAATTTCAACCTGCGCCGGCTCTTCCCCAAAGTAAACCCTGCAGAGCATGAGGCCTTCCTCTTCACTGCACCTTGCACTTGTTTTAACATACCTTGTCTCATTAATCTTTATTTTGCGGTCGTCCCATTCAATGCTTGCGCTGCAGGAAACGCCTTTCGGGCAGCATATTGAAGAGCTGTTGCACATGAAGTTGACATTCCTCAGGCTGCTGTCAAAAGAGCTTCCCTGAATCAGCGTTCCCCCGCTGAAAAGTACATTCCTGGTTCTTGCCTTTCCAAGCGCTATTTCTGCCTCATCCAGTGCAGCCCCTATCTGTAATGCTGGGTCTGATGGCGGAAAGAACAGCGGACCAAAGTATGTTATGAAAAGCCATGCCAGGAGGACAGCAGCAATTGCGTAAATAAGCAGCCTGAAGCCTGAATTCATCTCCTTTTCCCCCTTGGCTTTACAATGGCTTTTGTTTCCCACTGCAGCATCCTTGTAAGCACCATGCTGACGCCTGTTACCACAAGAGTGACAAAAATTATTTTTTCCCAGTCGCCAACACGCAGGTAGTATATAGTGAAATCACCGCTCCACAACCTGAACTCAATTGAAGCATATACCACTATTGCAAGCCCAAGCAGGAAAAGGAAGAGCTTCCACAAAAAGCCAAATGTTTTTCCGCCGTACATTTCTCATTCACCTGTTTTCACATGCTTCTGCCTTTTGAACATTGCTGCAACCTCTTTAACTGTTGTTGCCTGCTCAGGCTTCTTGTCCTGCCTTATCTTAACCATCCTTGGGAAGCGCAGTGCCAGCCCTTCCTTGCCCTTTTCCCTTGCGGCAGTGTGCATTGGGCTTTTTGTTATCTCATCAGCATTTACCTCAATCACATGCCTTGGCTCAACCCAAGAGTCAGGCTCCAATTCAGAATCAACCCTTGCCGGCTTCTTTTTCTGCTTTGACTTGCTGAGCATCTTGTGCAGGTCTGCAAGCTGCTGTTCGCTCATGCCTGTGCCAATCTTTGCAATGCTCTTAAACCTGTCCTCTTTTTCATCATAAACTGCAGTGAGCAGCGCGCCCAATCCAAACTTTGTCCTCTGCCCCCTTCCCTTGAAATAGCCTATTACCACAGTGTCAATTGTGTCGCTTAGCTCGCTCCTGTAGCTTCTCTTCAGCTTAATCCATGCAAACTTTCTTGCACCGGCAATGTATGGCGCTTCCAGGTCCTTTGCAATTATGCCCTCAAGGCCCTTTTCAACGCTTTCATCAAAGTATTTTTCAATCTTTTTTGGGTCATCTGTAATTATTGAATCTGTTAACACAATTGTTTTGCCCTTTCCAATCAGCTTTTCCAGCTTTTCCCTCCTCTCCTTGAATGGCAGCTGCATCAAGTTCTTTCCGTCCTCATACAGCACATCAAAGCAGAACAGCGTTAAAGGAAACTCTTTTGCCATCTTCCCAACGTCATATTTTCTTTTTCTCTGGATTGTAACCTGAAAAGGGTAGTATTCGCCTGTTTCCTCGTTGAATGCAAGTGCTTCTCCCTCAAATATTGCCTTTTCTGCCTTGACCTGCTTCCTCACTGCCTCTGCTACCTCAGGAAACATTTCTGTAACGTTCTCCTGCCTTCTGCTGAAAATGCTCACCCTGCTTCCATCCTTGTGCACCGCAAGCCTGAAACCGTCGTACTTTGCCTCAACAGCGCACTTTCCCAGCTTTTCAACAATCTCCCTAGCTGTCGGCAGCCTTTCTGCAAGCGTTGGCCTTATTGGTACGCCTGGCCTTATTTCAACATTTTTGAGGCCGTCCAAGCCGTGCTTCTTCAGCTTTTCTGCAATGCTCCCCAAATCGCTGTGCACGTTGTACTTGCCCTCAATCATTTCCCTAACTTTTGCCCTGAGCTTTCTTTCTTCCTCCTCTTTCCTCTTTTCAGGTTTCTTCTCCTTCAGCTCTGCCTTAACCTCCTTAACAAGCTTTTTGCCTTTCTTTGCCTCTGGCAGCAGGTTCAGGGCAAATGCATCCATTATTGTCGGGTCTCCAATGCCAAGCCTCATTTTTCCCAGCGGAATCCTTACAATATACCTTGCCTCAATGGGTGAGGCGCTGTTCAGCAGCTCAGCAAGGAGCTTTATCTTGAGCTGCTGGCTTCCCTGGCCTTCAGAGGTTGCTATTTTCATTAAATTCCTGAAAACCTTTTCAACGCTGAGTTCAGCTGAAAAAAGCGATTTCTGCTTTTTTTTCCCGAGGAGCTGCTCTGCAACAAGGCCCAAATCCCCCTTTTCCTTGTAGGCCTTGTGCACTTCCTCTCTGGTGTAGCCTGAGGCCTTTGCAATTGCTTCCTCCACAAACTTTTCGCCCATTCCAATCTCAACCTGCTCAAAAGCTGGCGCAAGCTGGCCCTGGAACAGGTATATCACTTTTGCTATTCCGTCAGAATCAGCCTTTTCAAAAAGCTCAGCCAATAAATCAGTCATCTTTAGGCGGGAGCTTACCTTCTCAATTTTGCCAAAAAATTCAGCAAGAACCTTGAAATGCATTCAAGTATTTTATATGAGAATAGTTAAATATAACCTTTTTCCCATAATAGTTTGATTGCAATGGCTGCCAATATCGGGAATTTCTTTGCAAGGCTTTTCCTTGGGGGCATTATAGTGACTGCCCTGAATTTCGTTTTCTATGCAGTTGGGCTTTTCCTTGCGGCAAGGCTTCTTGCAATGGAAAAAAACACATTGGGCAGGGCCCTTTCAGTTTCCCTCATAATACTTATTGTTTCCTTTATCCCAAAGATTTTCTTCTTTGTTGACGAGTTCTTCTCCCTTATCCTGATGTTCACAGTTATGGTTGCAGCTGTCAAAACAATTTACAGGTGCGACTGGCTTAACGCGGTTTTTGCAGTCATTGTTGCAACAGTAATTGCAGTGGTTGCATCAATTGCCCTAAACCCTCTCTTTACAAACCTTGCCTTTGAAACAGACCTGCTTTTTTAAGGCGCCTTTGGCTTTTCCAGTGCTGTCTTGCTGCAGTATTCCCTTGCAGTTCTGCCTGCATTTAAAAGTGGCCTGTTGTTTCAGCATCCCCCCAATGCCTTGCGCATTTCATAACCCCTTTAGCTTTTAGGCAATTTCAGCTTTTCCACAGGCTGTACCGGTTTGGGCACGCCTGCTGTTTGCGCAGGATTCAGCTTTTCCAGAGGCCGTGCACATTGCAGTAAACCCTTGCGCTGGCCTGCTCTGCTTTTACATCAAACAACGCTTCTGGCTTCTGGCCTGGCTTAAGCTCTTTCCTGTGCAAAACGCCATCTGCTATGAGCTCAACCCATTCAATGTAATGGGCTTCCTCCATTGGGTGCGGCACTGAGCCAACCTTCACTTTAATGCCTCCCCCTGTTTTCTCTATTACTGGAACGTGCTTTTCCTTTCCCTCATCCTCTGCCTTCTCTTCCATCAGCTGCATTGGCTGGCCGCAGCAGACAAGCTGCCCAACGCCTGCATGCAGCACTTCCACAACGTTCCCGCAAATGCTGCATTTGTAAACCTGCATTTTCTCAGTCATTTTCATTCCTCCCATCTTTTTTCTCTTTTTTTCCTGAAATATATTTAATCCAGAAGCCTTTTCTCTCCGCGTATTTTCTGCATAAATGAAATGTTCTGCGTTGCCTCAAGGCATCCAAGGTATTTGCCTTTCTTATCCCGCAGGGCAAAATACCTGATAAGGATTTTTTCCTTTACCCTGTTTTCTCCGATTGGCAAATCAATCCAGAATTCTGCCTTTTCCCTCTTGCCAGCGCGCATTTCCTGCAATATCTGTTCAACTTTTGCCAAGCTTTTTTTGGGGTGGCATTGTCTTACATTCATCCCACGCGCTGCAAGCGGTCGTTTGAACAGCCTGCTTTCGTGCTTATTCCAGCCAGCTACTTTGTCCTCTGCGTCAACTACTGAAATTTCTACCGGGATTGCCTCAAGAACTGCATCCAGCAGGCCTTTTTCCAGTTTGCCAATCATTTAAACCCCTAATATTCCTCACACTTTACCTGGTAGAAGCTTTTTGGGTGGTCGCAGCTCGGGCACTTCTCAGGCGGTTCCTTGCCTGTGTGCACATATCCGCATTCCCTGCATACCCACTGCACTTCCCTCTCCTTCTTGAAAACAGTGCCTGCCTTAATGTTCTTCAGCAGCTTCTTGTACCTTTCCTCATGGTGCTTTTCCGCAACAGCAATTGACCTCATCCTGTGTGCTATATCGCCCAGGCCTTCTTTTTCAGCTACATCAGCAAACTCTGGGTACATTTCACTATATTCATAGTTTTCTCCTGCAATTGCTGCTTTCAAGTTTTCTGCAGT
This sequence comes from Candidatus Iainarchaeum sp., assembly GCA_016932355.1. Taxonomy (GTDB): domain Archaea; phylum Iainarchaeota; class Iainarchaeia; order Iainarchaeales; genus JAFGDB01. The sequence goes on from JAFGDB010000031.1 coordinate 6,764, forward strand.
GCTGCCCAGCGTTGTGGGGGCAGAAGCCTCAACCTTTATCTCGGGCATTTCTTTCCCTGTTTTCTTCAACAGCTCGCTGATGTGCTCAAAGAGCCTTTTCGCGTGCTCTTTCTCGTTGTCGGCAGTTATTGTAAATATTTCTGCAATCTGCTCAAAGCCATCCTTTCTTGCTGCAGAAGCATAAAAACTATACCTGTTCCTTGCCTGGCTTTCTCCAATAAAAGCCTTTGCCAGATTCTCCAACGTTTTCTCCATTTTCTACAACCTCCAGTCAAATTATTTACGCGTTACTTTTAAATTTAAATGTTTTCAATAGACCATTCCGCCAGTTTTTCATACGGAACTTCACCACATAATGCGCTGCCTGTTTTTGTGCTGAAAAAAGTGGGGGTTCCCAAAAACCCGCCGCATGTTTCCCTGATTTTATTGCCCCTTTCCCTCATCTCTTCAGCGTTCTTTTCATTGTGCCAGACCTCTTTCTTCTCAAGCTTTATTCCCTCGCTCTCCTCAAGCTTCTGCACTAGGGGCATCATTGCCCTGCAGTGCGGGCATTCCTGGCCATGGTACATTATTATGGCTGATTTCAATTTTTCTTCCCGGCTCATATTCTAAATCCCTTCAATTTTTATTATTTCAGCTATTGGTTGCTTTTTCACTTCCTCTTTACAAAAAGGCTGCACCAGCATTCTCCCTTCTCAGCCCAGGTTTTTTGAATCCTAAAATTGCATGGGCAAACCAACAGCAGGTCTTTTTCAAAGTCCCCTGAACTGACCCTGCATGGGCAGTATTTCATGCCATGGTTTTTTTCATTGTTCAATGCCCCTTCTGCCACCATTTCTACAATTTCTATATTTGGGTTTAGCTTGAAATCGTTTTTTTCAGCAAATTTTTCCCACACTGCAATCAGTTTTTTCTTATCCATAAAAACACCGGGTTAGATGGCTTTCCAGTTTCACAGGCCTGTGAACTTTGCTGCCTCGCTTTCATCAATTTCAACGTAAGCGTTTTTTTCAAGGCAGGTTGGGCATATTTCGGGCCCAGCCATGCCAAAGTGGATGTCATTGCACACAGTGCAGCGCCAGAATATTTTTCCTTTGCCTTTTGTATTTTCTGTCCTAGGCATTAAGCCAACCCCTCTCAATGGACTTTTTCCTGGAAAGCTATTTAATTGTTTTTGCTGGCTTGCCCTATTTTGCTTTTTTCAGGCTTTTTTCCAGCCAAATGCTTTTGAAAAAGGGCAGTGTCAATGTTGAAAGCATGAAGGCAACTGCCGGCACCACCGCATTCAGCCATGGCTCTGAAACATTAATTGCCTGCAGGTATGCTCCCATTGCAATATATGTGAAAAGAGTGAGCAGGCCCCTTCTTGCATAGCTTGTTTCCCATGCCTTGTCTACTTCAACACGCTTGTTCCTTTCCTCCAGCTTTTCAATTTCTGCTTCAAGCTGCTGCAAGCTGGCCATACCTTATCCTAAGCCTGAACTCCCTTAAATAACTTTTCCCTTATGCATGGCCTTGTGCGTTTCTCTCCCTTGGCAATTGGATTTTTCCAATCCTCTTCGCCTGCAGTGTGCTTTTTGCATTCTTTCCCTTGTTGCTTGGGACTTTCAGCCCTTTTCCCTCATGCAAGTGCTTTTGCAAGCTCTTTTTCACTTGCAAGCTGCTCTGGCTCCTTCAGTGCAAGGTATTCATATGCCTTCTGCAGTGCAAGGACTGCCTTTGGTATGTCATTCAGTTTTAGGCTGCTGCTGCTCTTCCACTCATCGTTCTTGTCCTTGTACCTCTTGTCAAAGGAAACAGTGTAGAACTGGTTCCCTTCCTTCCCTTCATTCTCCCACACTGCAACCTGCACTGCTCCCACGCCAAACTTTTTCACAGGCAAACTCATTTTCTCCACCTCCTTTGCTTTCTAAATGTAATTGACCCTAAGGCGCCGGGGACGGGGTTTGAACCTGTAAGACCCGCCAAGGTCATTTGGGTCTTGAGCCCAACGCTTTAACCGTTCAGCCACTCTTTTTCTTATATCAAGCTTCTCAAGCTCTTTGGGCCCTTATAGCATTCCACATACCTGCATAACCTGAAAACACTCATTTTGCATCACCAGAGAGATTCAGGGGCAAGCCCTTTAAAAACAGCCTTGGAAGAGAGTGCTGTTCCGGTGGTTTTCCCTCTTGGCTTTGTTCCGGTGAAAACTATTTTATACAATAATGCACTTGTTTATAGCATGCCTGCAATAAAACTGCCTTTGCCTTTGAGGAAGAGAATTGCCATAATTCACTCACAGCTCCTCACTGTTGACGGGGTTTCCCTGGAGGCAGAGAAATGGGTCAAAATATACAAGGGCCTTGGCCACAAGCCCTACCTTGTAGCTGGAAAATTCGGTTCAGAGCCCAAGCTTCCCTACCTTTTAATTCCTGAAATGAGCCTGGAGCACCCTACTGTGGAGTCAATCAAGAAAATGGCGTTTGAGGCTCCCTTGAGCAGCGAGGAGGCTGACGCACTGCAGGGCCTGATTCATTCAATGGTCAGCAAAATCAAGCCCCCGCTTGTTGAGTTCATCAGGAAAAACAAGATAAACCTCCTAAGCATTGAAAACGTCTTGGCAATCCCTGCAAACATCCCGCTGGGAATTGCCCTGAGCGAGGTAATACAGCAGCTGAACATCCCTGCAATAATGAGGCACCATGACTTCTTCTGGGAAAGGTCCTATTACATAAAGTACAACAACATCCCAAAGGTTCTTGGAAAGAATTTCCCGCCAAAGCTCAGCAGGATTGAGCATGTTACAATAAGCACTTCAGCCCAGCAGGATTTTCTGCGCTGGACAGGCGTTGACAGCACAGTGATTCCAAACGCTGTTGATTTTTCTTTTGTCCAAAAGATGGATGAATACAATTCTGACTTCAGGAAGCGATTCAGCCTCAAGAAGTCTGACTTGCTTTTCCTGCAGCCAACAAGGATAATGCAGAGGAAAAGGATTGAGAGAAGCATTGAGCTGATTTCTGAATTAAACAAAAAATTCAAGAAGAGGAAAGCTGTCCTTCTCATAACAGGCCCAACCACTCCTGAAAGCAAGGATTACTTTGAATTCCTTGTGAAGAAGGCTCGCGAATTGGCTGTTGACGTTGTGTTTGCATCCGACTGGGTTTACCTTTTCCGCGGGGAAAAGGAGGGCATGAAGGTTTACAGCATTTCAGATGCATATGCAAACTGCGATGCAGTCTGCTTTCCAAGTGACATTGAGGGCTTTGGAAACATTGTGATTGAGGCAGCCGCCTTCAAAAAGCCGCTCTTTGTAAACAACTACCCTGTTTTGAGGGAGTTCAAGGCAAGGGGCTTTGAGTTCGTTGAAATAAACGAAAAGCTTTCCAGGGAAGCCGTTGACAAGATGTACAGCATCCTCTCCAACAAGAGGGTGAGAGCCCTTGTCCTTGAAAAGAACTTCAGGATAGTGCAAAAGCACTACAGCCTTGACGCGCTTGAATCCAAGCTTGAGGCCCTGGTTGAAAGCACAGACGCCTGGAGCCTTGAAAGAATGGTTTCTGGGGCAATTGCCTTTGTCCACAACCTGTTTGCAGGCTTTTTGAGAATTTTCAAGAGAAAATGAGCAAAGCAGCACCTTTTTAAAAAAGCTTTTGAATTAATTCATACAAGGGGCTATAGTCTAGCCTGGTCTAGGATTCTTGCTTTGGGAAACCCTTTTCTTTCTTTTAGAAAAAGAAAGAAAAGCCTTTGCGGAAAAGAAAGAAAAAGTTCCATAAAAAGTGGTTTCAAACAAGCAAGCGACGGGGGTTCAAATCCTCCTAGCCCCAAACTCTTTTTCTTTGATCCTCATCACCTCCCTTAAATCGAATTTTTTCTTAGGACTCGAATTTTCTCGGTTTAAATCTTTCCACACATACATTTCGGTTTCTGGTGGAAAGAATTTAATACCTCCAAAATTCGCAAGACGTCCACGAAAAAATTCTTTTAAATTGGAGATGATTCGGTTATGGATTTCAAAAAGTTCGATTTTCCTCTTCCAAGCGAGGAGGAAATAAAGGTTGTAAAAGAAATAGCGAAATTTGCTCCAGAAGAGCTGGACGGGAGAGACATGTGGATTCTGCAAGAGTTCTTGGAGAGTGATTCCGAATGAATCACTCTTTTTATTCGAGCAG
>JAFGDB010000032.1 GCA_016932355.1 Candidatus Iainarchaeum sp.
CGGCTGCCGCCTATTTAAAAATAAGAAAAAGAAAAGGAAAAGGAAAAATGAAAGCAATCAACGGCTTTACACAGTGCCCTGGCAGGTAATTGTAGCTGTCTTTGCATAGCCGAATGCGTCGTTGTAGCTGATAGTAAAGTACCCATTAAATGAGCTTCCTGCTGTCTGATCTGCGTAATCCGGAACAATGTCAATCTGCTTTGCTGAAGCCCAAGTGTATGTAGTAGTGCCGTTTCCAATGTCACCAGCAATAGCTTCATCAATGCCTTCGCCGTCGAAAGTAGTTGCTGCATCGTCAAACGGAGCACCGTCAGCAACGCCTGTAACTATTGCTTGCCCGCCGGTAGCGTTCTGAATCTGTATCTTTGCATCAGCGTCCGTTGCTAGAATGTTTGAGCTCTTCACAATGATCTTTGTTGGGTCTGAGCTGTTGCACTTTACGCCTGTTACTGGTGTGCTGACAATGAATATCAGTACCCCGACAACAATTGCAATTACAATCAGCGCCCACCCGTAAGTCATTAGGTATTCCAAGGCTGCTTGTCCTTTCCTGTTCATGCTTTCCCTCCTATAAAGTTACAAATTTATTAAATGTCTTTCCAACACAATAAAATGCTCTTTTGCGCTGGGAGTTCCTTTTATTTGTATATAAGACGTGTTTCTCCTTTAAATATCTTTGCATAAGGCTTGGTTTGAAATCCAAAGCCAAAAGCTTTTTATTCAAGAAAGGGTTCCCATAAGGCCCGCGCGAAAAGAAAAAAGCGTTTGAAAAAGCCTTTGTGGGGGAAGCTATTTTGGGAAGGCGGCCGCGCTGGAAAAAAGAAAGTGTGGTTTGGGAAAGCGCTTCCTCAAGGCACTTCAGAAAGCAGCAAGCTCAAGCATTTCAGCAGGGCTTAGCTTTGCCTGCTTTAGGATTGCGTTCAATGTGCCCCTTGAAAGCCCCTTGTGCATTGGCACAATTGTTTTCGTGTTCCTTGCAAGTGAAACCATTTTTACATTGCTTCCTTTCCTGCAGTACACCTAGAAGCCCTTTTTGGGGAGGAACTTTACAAGCTTCTGCCCAGAAACAGGTTTAGGCAAGCGCCAAAACCCTTGCCTTGAATTCCGCTACTTCCCTTTTCTCAGGAAAGCCTATTGGGTCGTCTTCAAGAAAGAGCTCAACTGCCTCCCTCAGGTTCTTCAAAGCAGTTTTCCTTGTCCTGCCCTGCAAAGAAACACCCAGCTCAGGGCAAAAGGAAACAAACCACTTTCCCTCTTTCGTAATAACAGCTGAAAACGTCTTCTGCATTCCCTAGTTCACCTGATACAATATGCTTCAAAAACCTAAAAAAGCTTGCGCTGAAAAGCAAAAGCCATTTTCCAAAGCGCTTCCTTCCAAGCAGGAAAAATTTCACCATGAAAAGAAGCGCCGGCAAACGCACAGGCCAAGCAGGAAAAAGCAGGCATATGCTTATAAAGTGGTTATACCAATATAACTATGTGTTTTTATGGTTGAAATTACATCACAGGTAAGGCGTTGGGGCAGGTCTGTGGGGGTTGTAATCCCGAAAGAGGCCGCTGAAAAAGCGCACATCAAGACAGGCGACAAGGTAAGGCTTTTGATAATGGGCAAAAACCCGCTGCATGAAACATTTGGGATACTGAAGCTGAAAAGGCCCACTGAAGAAATACTGAAGGAAGTTGACAGGGAAGGATGGGATGAGTGAACAGGCGTACTTCTTTGATACCTATGCATTCTTTGAAATAATAAGGGGCAACCCAGCTTACGGAAAATACAGGGATGCCAGCGCGATTACAACAATATTCAACCTTGCAGAGCTGAACTATGGCCTGAAAAAAGAGGCAGGCAATGAAAAAGCAGACAGGATAACTGACAAATACTTTCCCTTGTTGGTTGAGGTTTCAGCAAAAGACTTGAAGGAGGCCATGAGCCTGAAAATTAAAAACAAAAAGCTTTCAATCCCTGACGCAATAGGTTACACCACAGCAAAAAGCTACGGTGTTCGGTTTCTTACAGGCGACCAAGAATTCAAAAAAATGGCAAACGTTGAATTCGTGAAAAAATAAAGGCCTATTTTCCAAAGCGCTTCCTCAAGGCCTTTTCAACTGGCTTGGACACCATGCAGTCAATTGCCCCGCCCAAAGAGGCAATCTCCTTGACAGCAGTGCTGTTCACGTAAAAGTATTTTGGGTCTGTGACAATGAAAACAGTTTCAACACTTGGGGAGAGCTTCCTGTTCACGATTGCCTGCTGGAACTCTGTTTCAAAGTCTGAAAGCTCCCTAAGGCCCCTGAGGACAACCCTTGCATTCTTGACCTTTGCAAAGTCAACAAGCAGGCCATGAAAGCCCTCAACGCTTGCATTTGGAATTCCCTTAAGGCACTCTTTGGCAAGCTCAACCCTCTCCTCAAGGGGGAAAAGCGGCTTCTTACCTGGCTTTGTTGCAACCGCAACAACAACGCTGTCAAAAATCTGGCAAGCGCGCTTCACAACGTCAATGTGGCCCAAAGTAACAGGGTCAAACGTTCCGGCGTAAATCGCAACCCTCCCATGCATAAAAATCAACCAAGCAATTCAGCAGAAAGGCCCCCAACCTGGGCTCTTGTTTTGGCAAGGCTTCCTGCATTATCAATTGTGTAGTGAGCCCTTTTAATTTTTTTCCTTTGGGAAAGCTGGGCATGCCAGCGCAGCAGGAAATCCTTCTTTGAAAGGCCGCTCTTCATTGCGCGGGCCAAGCACTGCCTCCTGGGTGCTTTTACAACAATAACGGAATCAAAGAGCCTGTGCCAGCCTGACTCAAAAAGGAGCGGGACAGCAACAACAGCTGCCCTTTTTCCCTGCCCGCGGAAAAGGGCAAGCTCTTTCAGGAGCTGCTTTTTGGCAAGCGGGTGCAGGGCAGACTCAAGCGCGCGCCTTTTTTTGGGGGAGGAAAAGGCAATATTGGAAATGGCCTTTTTGGAGTGGGTTCCAAAAAGGGCGTCAAGCCTTTTCTTGACAGGCTTTTTCCTGTAAAGGCCTGCAACAATGGAGTCAGCGTCAAGCACGGCAAAGCCCTGCTTTTTAAAAAGGGCAAGAACTGTGCTCTTCCCAGAGCATATTGAGCCTGTTAAACCAATTAGCTTCATTGCAGATAGAGAAAGCAGGGAAAGGAATTTAAGGAAAAAGGAAAGGGAAAAACAAGGGCAAAAAAAGAAAGAAAAAAGGGGGAAAGAAAAAAACGTGGGGGTGAGGCTGAAGCGCGAAGGGGAAAGGATTTAAAGTTGGATAGCACTTATAAATTATTGGACAAAGCGTCCGTTACTGCAGGCGATTTGATTTGAAGATTGTTTTGCTGACAAGCTGGCCGCCGAGGCATTGCGGGATTGCAACATACAGCAACGAGCTTGCCCGCGCCCTGAAGGAACAGGGCCACGAAGTCCACATTGTAACCTTTTCTGACGGCGGCAGGAAGAGCGAGGAAAACGTGCACCCTGTGCTCAAGGTAAACAAGGGCAGGAAGCTTGTCCAGCCAAACTGGGACGAAGCACTTTACAGGGAGATTGAAAAAATAGGGCCTGATGTGGTGCACGTGCAGCACGAGTACGCGCTCTACCTTTACGACGACGATTTCAGCTCAGGTTTGTTCAGGCCTTTCTTCAGGTGGAAGGTTGACGCAAACTTTCCGGTTGTTGCAACATTCCACAGCGTTTACACAGCGCTTGACAGGGTTGAAAGCTATTACATGGACATAGTTTTGGAGATTATAGATGCTGGCATTGTCCACGAGGAATACCAGAAGATTTACCTGCCAGAGAACATTGGCAGGCTTCCGGACAACGTTTACGTCATACCTCATGGGGCAAAGGACATAAAGCCTGACAAGTCAGCAAAGAATGATTTGGGGCTGAAGGGAAAAAAGGTTGCAGGGCTGATTGGATGGTGGGAGCCCAACAAGGGTTTTGAAAGGGTTGTGAAGATCTGGCCAAAGATAAGGAAGCAGGTTGGAAAGAATGCCGTGCTTGTTGTTGCAGGGGATGCAAGGCCTGGAAGCAAGAGCGGCCAGATATACAAGCCAAAGCTCATTAAGGCGATTGAGAGAAGCAGCGCAAAGAGCAGCATAAAGCTTATTGTTGGGGCATTTACCCCGCAGGAGTACGACAGGATTTTGTCCTCCTTTGACTTGATGGTTTTGCCATACAGCAGGGCATCGCAGTCAGGAAACCTTGCACACGCGTTTGCACTGGGGGTTCCATGCATTGCAACCGCAATGGAGGGGCTTAAGGCAGAGATTGAGAGCAGCAAGGGCGGCATAACTGTTCCGCCGGGCGATGACCTTGAATTAATGCACGGGATAGCGCACCTTATGAAGCATGACGAGCTTTTGAAGAGGTATGCGAGGAATGCGGCAAAGCATGTTACAAAGCAGATAAAGTGGAGCATTGTTGCAAGGAAGCATGTTGCGCTTTACGAAAAGCTAATCGGGGATTTGAGGGAAGAGTGCAGGCCCAAGAAGAAGGAGTCTCCATTCTGAAGGCATTTACAGATGAGCAAGGGGAACTGGGTTCATTTTTTGGGAAGCTTTCCGCCAAGGGAATGCGGCATTGCCACTTTTACGCAGGACTTAGTAAATGCAATTGACGCAAAGAGGAACAGCGAATTTGAGTGCAGGATTGCTGCAATGAACGACAACATGTATTCAATGTACAACTACCCAAAGCAGGTTAATGTCCAGATAGACCAGGACGACCATGAGTCCTATTTTAGGGCAGCAGACAAGCTGAACAAAAGCAGCAAAACAAAGCTTGTATGCATACAGCACGAGTTCGGCCTGTTCGGCGGGGAATACGGCGAATACCTGCTGCCGTTCCTGGAGGAGCTGCAAAAGCCAGTTGTCACAACATTCCACAGCGTTATCCCTGGAAACCCCAAACCCGAAAGGCACAGGAAATATGTTGTGAAAAAGATATGCCAGAACAGCGCAAAGGTTGCAGTCATAAGCGGGTTTGCAAAGGACATATTAATGAGCCAGTACTCTGTGCCTGATGAAAAAATTGAAGTCATACCGCACGGAGTTCCAAGCATACCATTCAGGGAGGAGGAAAGGGCAAAAAGGGAGCTTGGCCTTCAGGGCAAAACAATACTGAGCACGTTCGGGCTGATGAGCAGGAGGAAAGGCATACACTATGTGATAAGGGCACTGCCACACATAGTTGAGCAATACCCTGATGCGCTATACCTTGTGATTGGGGAAACCCACCCCCAGGTCAGGAAGCACGAGGGCGAAAAGTACAGGAATTATCTTAAGGGAATTGTGAAAGAGCTGAACCTCAAAAACCATGTGGTGTTTGAGAACAGGTATGTAACGCTTGAGGAGATATGCAAGTACATACAGGCCACAGACGTATACATAACCCCTTATTATGACCCCACACAGGTAAGCAGCGGAACACTGGCTTACGCTGTTGCAAGCGGGACAGCCTGCGTTGCAACCCCATACCTTTACGCAAGGGATGTTTTGAGGCATGGCCGCGGAATTGTAGTGAAGTTCAAGAGCAGCAGGGGCATTGCAGATTCGGTAAACAAGCTGCTTTCAAACAGGAAACTGAAGCTAGGGGTTGAGAGGAAAGCCTACAATTACACAAGGGGCTGGCAGTGGCCAAGCATTGCTGACACCTACCTTGACGTGTTTGCAAGGGCCCTTGGAAGGGACTGAAAGCATCTTCAAAAAAACCAGCACTGGTTTAAAAAATTAATTCCACCCTTAAGCAGGGTTTGGTTTGCAAACAGGCAATTATTTTATTCCCAAAAAGCAGCTTTATTAAGCGGTGCGGTTGGGGGCATGGGCTGCCGGCCTTTAAAAGACCAGCCAAGGGGGTTCTTCAGAATTCCGGCTCAGGCTTCCAGCACCCTTTAGCGCTTGGGGCAGGAAGGCCCAGTTAAACTCTTGCAGTTTGAAGGACTTTGATTGCCTCAGTGCCCTCAGCCCTTATTTGGCAAATGCGCGTTAATCTGCAAACGCGATTAAGTTAGTTTTTTAAACTAGTTAATTGCTTATATTCTGAGTGAAACAAAAATGGTTCTTCCGCCAAGGACAAAAACAGGCGTTCCAGGGCTTGACGACATACTGAATGGCGGCATTCCAAAAAACAACCTGGTTGTTGTAAGCGGCGACCCTGGAAGCGGCAAAACAGGGCTTTGCCTGGAATTCCTCTACTATGGAGTAGTGAAATACAACGAGCCAGGGGTTTACATATCGCTTGAGGAAAGCGAAGAGGAAATAATCGGGTTTGGCGAGCTTTTTGGGTGGGATGTAAAAAGCCTCATGGAAAAAAACCTGATAAGCATTGTAACGGTTGAGCTCTATGACTTTGACAAGCTCAAGAACACAATTGAGGACGAGATTTCAAGGCTCAAGGCCAAGCGCCTTGTGATAGACCCAGGGGTTGTGTTCAGGCTTTACTTTGACAGGGAGCTTGACGCAAGGAAAAGGATCCTTTCCCTTGGCAGGATGCTGAAAAGGATTGGCTGCACGGCAATAATTACAAACGAGATAAGCCTTGAAAAGGCAAGCTCGCTCTTCGGGCTTGAGGAATACGTTGCTGACGGCGTAATACTGCTATACCACACAAAGCTTGAGGACAGGTTCATAAGGTCAATTGGAATACTGAAAATGCGGGGCACAAAAATAAGCGAAAAGCTGCACCCCATAAGGATAACAAAGGACGGCCTGAAAATCCTGTCAAAGCAGGAATTGTTTGAAGAAGTGAAGTAATGCTATGGGCCTGATTAAAAAAATTGTGGGAAAGGCGAAAAACAGGGCAGTGAAGCCCGGGCAAAACCAGGGGAAGGGGAATGCTGTGCTGGAAAACCGGAAAGCCCAAAAGCCCGCAGCCCAGAAAGCCGAGCCTGAATTGAAAAACAGGCCATCGGCAAAAGAAAAGGCAGCTGCACCAAAGCCGGCAATGGAAAAAAGGCCAGGGGAAACGCAAAAGCCAGCAATGGAAAAGGAAAGCGCGGCAAAGCCTGCTTTGGAAAAAGGCATTGGGGGGGAAGGGCATGGGGAAAAGGCTGCTGGAAAAGGCAAGCCTGGTGAGGGAAAGCAAGCGGCAAAGGAAATTCCGGGAAAGCAGGGGGTTCTGGAGGAAAATTCAGCTGAAGCGCAGGGCACTGGCGGGACAGCAACAAAGGAAAGGTCAGCAAAGATTGATGAATTGATGAAGTACCTCCAGCCAGGCAGGGGCGTTGGCATAACTGTTTTAAAAAACCTTGAGGAGCTCCCAGACCACTACACCGTGCTTGTAATGGTAAAAAGGAAAAGATACGGGCTGCTTACTGAAGAGCTTGCAAAATACTTTTTGGGCAGGAAAGGACAGGGCATTGTCATTACAACAAACAAGCCAGGGCAGAACCTGCTTGAAAGCATGAAAAACAGCGGCATTGACAGCAGCAAGCTTTTCATCATTGACGTGGTGAGCAAGAGAAGCGGCGAGGAGGAGGCGGCCGAGCAAAACATAACATATGTTGACAGCCCTGAAAACCTGACAGAGCTTGACGCGGGAATCAACGAGTTCCTTGAAATGGTGCAGGGTGAGGTGAGATTCCTTATCCTTGACAGTCTTTCAACCCTGCTCGTTTACAATTCTGACAGGACTGTTGAAAGGTTTATGCACAGCCTGAGCGGAAAAATGAGGGCAAAGGAATTCAAGGCAGTTTTCACGCTTGTGAGCGAAACAAGGCCTGAAACTCTGGGCATCCTTTCCCAGTTCTGCGACAAGGTAATTGAAATATAAGCTGTTGCAGCAATGGCAGGGCTTAAGACAACTTTACCGCACTGAGCGATAAGCGCTGGCAGCAATGGCAGGCCTGAAGCCTGGCTTTCTTCCCTGAGCGCATTCAAATCTGCAGCTCAACCTTTTTGCCTGCGGCATCAGAGACTGCTGTTTCAAGCTTTTGCTTTAGGCCGGGAAGCTCGCCCTGGAGCTGCTTTAGCAGGGCTTTTTTCTCACCAAGGCTTTCTTGGACTGCCTGCAAGCCCTTTTTTGCATCATTCAGTGACTTTAAGAGCTGCTCCTCCTGCTTCCTTGCTGGCAGGGCATTAAGCTCTTTTTCAAGCGCAGCAAGCTTGGAATCAATCTCGTTGAATTTCCAAAAGCACTGCCCGAAAAAGTCAAAGGAAATCAGTTCCTGCAAAGCAGAAAGCCTTTTCTCGCGCTCCCTGTCCTTTAGCTCAATCAAACCCTGCTCAATTGCAAGCTGGACCTCTTTTAAAAGGCGCTTGAGCTTTTCAGCCTTTGGGTCGCGCCTCAAAGCATTGAAAGGGTTTTTCAAAAGCTCGTCAAGCAAAAGGGCAAGCTCGCTTGAAATCTGGAATTTGCCTGCCCTGACTATGCCCTGCATCCTGTGCAATGGCTTGTCAATTTTTGAAAAAAGGTCAATTGTTTCAGTCTTTGCCAGCTGCTTGCTGTGCAGAAGCCCTGCCTTTTCCTCATTCAGGCCAGAAATTTTCCGGAAAGCCGGGCTTTCCCGCAGGGAAGCAAGCTTGGCCTGCAGGGCCTGCAGCTGCCCGTTGGCAGAAGCTGCGCTTTCGCCAATTTCACTTATTTCCCTTTCAAGCCTTTCAGTTGACTGGATTTTCTTTCCCAAACCCGAAGCCATTGAATCAATTGAACTTGAGAGTGAAAAGTGCTTTGCGCTGGAGAACGAAGACTGCATCTCAGAAAAAACAGACTGCAGCTGCCTTATAAGCAGGCCCAAATGCTTTATCTCCTGCTTGAAGGAAATTGAGGTGTAGGCAATGTTCTTTCCAAAATGGTTTATCTCCTGCTGGAGAATTATGCCTGCGCTGCTGCAGTACCTGCTTACAAGGCTGAGGTCTGCTGAGGCAGGGGGCTCAAGCTTTTGGATAAGGCTTGCAAGCTGCCTTTCAGCATTGCCCTTTGCAGTGGAAACAATCTTCTCAAGCCTTTTGTTGCCTGATTCAGAATCAGAGCTTTTCAGCTTTTCAATGCCTGAACGCAGCTCATTCAAAAGGTGCTTTACCTCGGAGAGCTTTCCTGCAACCGCAACCTCAAGAGCCTTGCCCTGCTGGCCTGTTTCAGAGGCCATAAAAGCGTTAAGCTCTGAAAGATTGACCTTGGCCGGCGTTTCAGCCTTTTTTGAAAAAATCCCCTGGAAAAATCCCATGCCGTAAAATTAATTGAAACAGGGGAATTTTAAAGGAATAGCAATCGGTGAGAAGCGGAAGCGCACTCTTTGAGAAGCTTAAAAAAACCTTTCAAGCAGAATTCTTCTGATTTAAATGTTCAACTTCAAAAAAAGGCAAAGGAAGGGGTAAATTGTTCAATTTTAACGAGATGGTGACAAGGCATATTGAAAGGGAGAGCAGGGCAAAGAGCATTGGAAGGTACTACCCCAGCGAGATAGGGAACTGCATGAGAAAGGTGTGGTACAGCTACAGGTACCCGCAGCAGGTGCAGCCTGAATTGCTCAAGATATTTGAGGTGGGAAACATGCTGCACGGCTTTGTTGTTGAAGTCCTTAAAAGCGAAAAGAACGCTGACGTGCAGCTGCTGAAAAGCGAATTTCCCCTGAAAATTGAGACGCCTGAATTTATTGTAAGCGGCAGGGTGGACGACCTTGTGCTTGTGAAAACAAGCGGCAAAACCATAATCGTTGAGGTAAAGTCAACAAAGAGCATTGAGTTTGTGAAGGAGGCATCTGAAAGCCATGCAATGCAATTGCAGCTTTACATGCACGCAACAGGCATCCACAACGGGATAGTGCTATACATAGACAAGAGCAACCTGGAGAGCAAGCAGTTCAGCGTGGAATACAGCCAGGAAAAGGTAAGGGAAATAATGCAAAGGTTCAGGGAGCTTGACCAGCTGCTGAAATCAGGCTTGCTGCCAGTTGACGAGGCAAAAAGGGATGAGAAAAAGCAGTGGATGTGCAGGTTCTGCGAATACCAAGGGAAATGCAGAAAAAGCGAAGCATAGAAAGCATTATAAGGGCATATTAGTATAATGTTAATGTGATATTAATATGCCTACTGCTATAGTGAAAATAGATGAAGATGCCAATAAGGTAATCAATATAGTGAAAGCCAAGTATGGCTTAAAAGACAAAAGCCAGGCCATCAACAAAATGGCCGAAGAATACGGCCAAGAACTTTTGGAACCAGAGCTTAGGCCAGAATACATAGAAAAACTTAGAAAATATGAAAAGGAAAAAACTGTGAAAGCCAAGGATATCGATAGCTACTTTGAAGAGCTAAAAAAGAGGTGATTTCCTTGGCATACAAGCTGGAAATTAGACAGCATGTTGAAAAAACATTTGAGAAAATACTAAAGAAAGACCCGGCACAAGGGCAGGCAATAAAGAAAAAAATCAAGCAAATTATAGAAGAGCCGCAAAGGTTCAAACCCTTGCGAAAACCAATGCAAGGGAAAAGAAGAGTCCATGCCTATGGCCCATTTGTCCTTATTTACTCAATAAAAGAAAATGAAAAAATAGTGGTAATAGAGGACTATGACCACCACGACAGAATTTACAGATAATTATTACTTCTCAAGCTTTTCCTTTACAGCAGCCTGGGCAGCAGCAAGCCTTGCAATCGGAACCCTGAAGGGCGAGCAAGAAACATCATTCAGGCCTATTTTGTGGCAGAACTCAACAGATTTGGGCTCGCCGCCGTGCTCACCGCAAATTCCAATCTCAATCTCCGGGTTAATGGAACGGGCCTTTTCAACGCAGAGCTGCATTAAAAGGCCAACCCCTTCCTGGTCAATGCTCTGGAAAGGGTCCCTCTCATAAATGCCCATCTCAGTGTAGTGCTTCAAAAACTTGCCTGCATCATCCCTTGAAAAGCCGCAGGTCATTTGGGTTAAGTCATTTGTGCCAAAGGAAAGGAATTCAGCTTCCTTTGCAATCTCATCAGCGGTCAGGGCAGCCCTTGGAACCTCAACCATTGTGCCAACCTTGTAGTCAACCCTGCCCTCAGCGCCTGTTTCCCTTGCAACCTTCTTCACAAGCGCCTTTATCTTTAGGAATTCCTTTATGTTGCCAACTAATGGGACTTCAATCCAAGGCTTTGGGACAGTGCCCTTTTCCTTGACCTGCAAGGCAGCCTCAAATATAGCGCGGACCTGCATCTCGTTTATTTCAGGGTAAACCACGCCGAGCCTGCAGCCCCTGAAGCCAAGCATTGGGTTGAACTCGTGCAGTGAATCAATTGTTTCACGCAGCTTGTCCTCGTTTACGCCCATCTCATCTGACAGGGCTGCAATGTCCTTGCCCTCTTTGGGCAGGAACTCGTGCAATGGCGGGTCAAGCAGCCTGATTACAACAGGCAGCTTGTCCATGACCTCAAAGATTCCTGCAAAGTCGTCCTTTTGGAAGGGCAGAAGCTTTGCCAATGCCTTTTTCCTGCCCTCAAGGTTTTCAGAAAGAATCATCTCCCTTACTGCCTTAATCCTCTCCCCCTCAAAGAACATGTGCTCAGTCCTTACAAGGCCAATGCCCTCAGCGCCAAAGCCCAAGGCAACCTTTGCATCCTTTGGGGTGTCAGCATTGGTTTTGATTTTAAGCCTCCTGAAAGAGTCAGCCCACTTCATTAAAGTGGCAAAATCGCCCTTCATCTCAGGCTCAATCAGTGGAATCTGCCCTTCAAACACTTCACCGGTTCCGCCATCAAGGGAAATCCACTGCCCCTCGCTTATCTTCAAATCCTTTATTGTAAAATAGCCCTCCTTCTCCTTTACATTGATGTCGCCTGCTCCTGCAACGCAGCACTTTCCCATGCCGCGGGCAACAACTGCAGCATGTGAAGTCATTCCGCCCCTTGCCGTCAAAATTCCCTTTGCAACATTCATTCCCTCAATGTCCTCAGGGCTTGTTTCAGTCCTTACAAGAATCAGCTGCTCGTGGTGGTCAGCATCATGCAGTTCCTTTGCCTTTTCTGCTGTAAAAACAACCTTTCCAACTGCAGCACCGGGAGAAGCAGGCAATCCCTTTGTTATGGCCACTGCCTCATCCTTTGCAACAGGGTCAAGCTGCTTGTGCAACAGCTGGTCAAGCTGCTCTGGCTTCACCTTCAATATTGCTTCCTCTCTGGAAAGAAGGCCCTCTTCCTCCATGTCAACTGCAATTTTCACAGCCGCCTGGGCTGTCCTCTTGCCGTTCCTTGTCTGCAAAAGGTAAAGCTTTTTGTTCTCAATGGTAAACTCAAAGTCCTGCAAGTCCTTGTAATGCTTCTCCAGCTTTTCATAAACCTTCAAAAGCTCCCCGTAAACATCAGGCATTACTGCCTTTAGCTCGTCAATCGGCTTCGGCGTCCTGATTCCGGCAACAACATCCTCACCCTGGGCATTTATCAGGAACTCACCGTAATGCTCCTTTTTGCCAGTGGCAGGATTCCTTGTGAATGAAACGCCTGTTCCAGAGCTCTCGCCCATGTTTCCAAAAACCATTGCCTGCACGTTCACGCCAGTCCCTGCATCATTCCTCAAATTGTTGATTCTCCTGTAGGAAACAGCCCTTGGCGTGTTCCAGCTTCCGAAAACAGCGTCAATTGCCATCTTCAATTGTTCCCAGGGGTCCTGCGGAAAGTCCTTCCCTGCTTCCCTCCTAACAAGTGCCTTGTACTTTGGGATTAATGCTTTGAGGTCAGAGGCATCCAGCTCTGTGTCAAATTTAACGCCCTTTGTCTCCTTTGCCTCGTCAAGAATTTCCTCAAACAGGGCGTGCTTCACGCCCATAACCACATCGCCAAACATTGTAATAAAGCGCCTGTAGCTGTCAAATGCAACCCTTTCATTCCCTGTCTTCTTTGCAAAAACTTCAACGGTTTTGTCATTCATGCCGAGGTTGAGCACGGTGTCCATCATTCCAGGCATTGAAACATAAGAGCCTGACCTAACGCTGAGGAAAAGCGGGGTTTCCTTGCCGCCGAGCTCTTTTCCGGAATGCTTTTCAAGCCTTTCAAGCTTCTCCTTTACCTGTGGTTCAAGGCCGTGCGGCCATTTCTTGCCGTTCTCATAGAACTGGTTGCAGGCCTCTGTTGTGATTGTAAATCCCTGCGGGACAGGAAGCTTTGAAGCAGTCATCTCTGCAAGCTGCGCTCCCTTGTTTCCAAGCCTGAAAATCCACTCCTGCGAATTAGCGTTCTTTACCTCGTCAAATGAATAAACATACTGCTTGCTCAAACCACTCACCTCACCAAACAAAAAATGCCCTTATTTTGGGCAGCTAAGAAGTAAATAAAATTCGCGAGAAAAGGGTTTTAAAGCCAATGGGAAAGGGCCAAAATCCAACCCCTTAAAAAAGGCCCTAAAACAGGGGTTACAGGTAATCATAGGGCATGAAAGCAACCCACCTTCCCTTTTCAGGGCTTTTTGGGTTTGTGCTGCCTGCAACAATCAAGTCTTGCACCTGTGGCCAGGTTCTAATCAGTTTCTTTTCCTTCAAAAAAGACATGCTTGACTCAATCTCTCCAATTACCCTTTCAATCCTGGGGTCCCCGTAACCTGGAAACTGCCTTGGAAGAACTGCTTCAACGCGCTCCATTATGAGGCAATCACCAACCCTGCCATAAACCTTTGGGGCGCGCAGAATGTAGCCCTTGGGCTTTATCAGGCCCTTGCGCACCGCATCCTGGTGCTGTGCAAAAAAATTGCGAAATTCCGTAAAATAAAAGCCGTGCGAGGGGCCGCCTGTTTTTTTAATAACAACAGGAATGCCCTTGAAATCAGAATGCCTTACCCTAGTTTCTCCTTTGAGGGAACCAAAAAAATTGGGGTCGGCAAGCTTTTTCCCAAAAAAGGCAAGCATTTCAGCCCTTTGCTTTGGCGGAACAAGATGCCTTTTGTAAACACCTCTGATTGAAACACTGCCCTTTGCAGGAACAGGCTTTCTGGCAGAAGCTTTTCTTGGAGCTTTCTTGCTTGGCTTTGGCATTGAATCA
>JAFGDB010000033.1 GCA_016932355.1 Candidatus Iainarchaeum sp.
TATGCAGGAAAGGTTATTTTTATTGGAGTGCAGCCGCTCAAAACAAGCTTGGGTGATGCTGTTTCACCTGCTGTGAAAAAAAGTAAGGGGAAAATAATTGAAATACTGCGCAAAAAGAATTGGGGGGCAATCAAGGGGCTTGAATGATTGGCTTGT
Source organism: Candidatus Iainarchaeum sp. (assembly GCA_016932355.1). Classification (GTDB taxonomy): domain Archaea; phylum Iainarchaeota; class Iainarchaeia; order Iainarchaeales; genus JAFGDB01. The sequence goes on from JAFGDB010000033.1 coordinate 157, forward strand.
CGAGCTATTTTTAAATAGTTTAATGATATATATTGCCATGAGTGCAATCAAGCCTTTTCGTTACATTGCTTTTTTGATAGCGATTCCGGCAACCCTTGTTTTGCTTCCTTTTTCGGTTTTTCTTTTTTTCAAATTTAAAAAAATTTTTGGAAGATTAAGGGATAATGTTCTCAAGCAGGATTTTCTGGATTTAAAAACAGATTTGAGCGCTGCAGAAGTCGAGTATGCTTCGAATAAAATTCATTTGCAGGGTTTTCCAACAAAGCACGGTTTTATTGGAGAACTGTTAAAGCTCAATCACAGCAAAGCAGTATCACTTGATTTTATTGGAAACAAGCTGTTGGTAAAGAAAATCGCCTCAAATGAAGCGCCCAGCTTTTTGCAGAAAACAAATGCAAAAGAAATGTTTGAAGAATGGAAAGCAGGTGCAGAAAAAATTGGCAGTCTGTTTTTTATTTTAGGCGGAAACTTTGTTTTAAAAGCGAGCTTTTGGGCCCTGGCAGGCATTAACTTCCTTCTCACTTTTTTCCTTGCCTTTTTATTTATCTTCTTCTTGTTCTTGGTTGCGCCACCCCCCACTATACTGATATTTAAACGAGTGGATTTTCTCGGCACTGTGCTTTCCGCATTTTTTATTTTTGCGGTAATCGCAAACATCGCCCTTTTTGCCATTTATGCATTGTGGAAAATGAGCCGATACGAAGGGAAAGAGGAAGGTGTTAAAAAAATGATGTATGAATATCAAAAGAGCGTACTGCTGAATGCCATACTGAACAGGCTTGTTGAAGGCAGATTCGACGAAGAGACAAGCCTCAACTATTTTCTCATGTACGGAGAATACGGTGCCTTTGCAATCGCAAGCCATGCCGCAAAAAAACTTGACCTAGAGCTCATTGAAATCATGGTGGAATAAATACTGATTTAATCCTTCTTGTAGTCAGCAAGCAGGAACTCTTTTGTGAATTCAAGGGCTTTCACCGGGCAGATTTCCACGCACTGGCCGCAGAAGCTGCACCTGAACAAATGGTATTCAACCTTCTTCTCTTTGGGCAAGAAAACGATTGCATCAGCTGGGCAGACTTTTGTGCAGAGCTGGCAGCCAATGCACTTCTCCCTGTAATATTCAATCCTGCCCCTGAACCCTTCAGGAACAGGAATTGCCGGGTTAATTTTTGCCTTTCCCTTTTCAGCCTTTTCCAGGAACCCGTTGACCGATTCCGGAATCCTCTTTGAGGGAAACTTGTTTGTAAAGGGCCTTTTGAAAAGCTGCTTTAAGAGTTCCCTTAGCATTGCAGTCATTTCAGCAGCCTCCTGCCAAGAGAATTGCGTCAAGCGCAATTAGGGAAAGGCCGCACAGGGCTGCAATGGTTGCATAGCCCCAGTATGCCTTTACAACCTGCGTTATCCTCAGCCTTGGCACTGCCACCCTTATCAGCACCCTTCCAATGAAAACAACTATGAAGAGCTTCAGCAGGAAGAAAAGAGCGTCAGCTGCAACTGCATTTGCCCCCTGCAATGAAAGCGTTCCTGAAATCCCATATGGGAGGAATATTGCAATGAGAATTGAGGCAAAGCCAACTGTTTTAACTGCGTCTGCAAGGTAGAACAATGCAAGGTTTCTCCCTGAGTATTCTACAAGCATTCCTGAGGCAATCTCTGTTTCTGCCTCTGCTGTGTCAAAGGGGATTACACCAATCTCCCCTGGCATAACCGCAAGCAAAATAAGGAACAACGCCAACAGCCCAATGAAGCCAACAGGCCCAACAAGCTCCCACACAGGGTTTGCTGCAATTGCTGCAAGGGAGAATGAGGCAATGCCAGGCATTGCCCTTGAGAAAAGCCATGCGATTGAGGCAACTGCAACTGCAAGCGGCAGCTCATATGAAATCATTGAAACCATTTCCCTCTGCGCCCCAATGCTTGCATAGGGAGAGGCAGATGCAAACCCGCCAAGGACAAGCGCAAGGGATGGAATCAAAAGCAGGTAAAGCAGCAGAATCAGGTCGCCATAGCCCTGCATCAGGGGCAAGAAGCCTGCGATTGGAACATAGAGCAATATGGTGATTGATGCTGCCACCGCAAGCAGCGGCATCCCGTTGAAAACAAACCTGACCGCGTTTTTTGGCACAATGTTTTCCTTAATCATCAGCTTCCTCAAGTCCCTGAAAGGCTGCCTTATTGGCGGGCCAATTCTTGCCTGCATCCTTGCAGCCAGAACGCGGTCAATTCCCTTGAACAGCAGCCCCAAGATTATCCCAAGGGCTGCAATTGCAGGCACTGAGGCAAGCTGGTAAATGATTAATTCATTCAATTGCAATTCCCCCTTTCTGAACCCGGGCCTTTTTTCAGGCTGCGGGTTTTTTCAACAGAGAGCCTGTGCAGCTTTTCATTTCCCAGCTCTTTTCCATCGGCAATTGCCGCGCGGTTTGTGCAGCTCATGCAAGGGTCAATTGATGCTGCAACAATTGGAATGTCTGCAATCTGGGCTCCCTTAAGCATCGGAATCCAGCTCAAAATATTGTTGTATGTTGGTGCCCTGACCTTCCACGAATATGGTGTTTCCTCACCAACCATTTTAAGGTAGTGGAATACTTCGCCCCTTGGGGCTTCGTGCCTTCCAATGGCTTCCCCTTTGAGCTGCTTTACATCAGAAAGCACCTTTGCAAGCTTGCTCTCATAAGCTATTTTGCCTTCAGGCATCTGCTTAAGGCATTTTTCAATCAATTCAACTGACTGAAGCACCTCCAAAAGCCTTACTGCAATCCTGTCGTAAACATCTCCCCTTATTTCCCCCAGCAATTCCTTTGGGGTTATTGCCTTCACATCCAAATCAGGGTATGCAGCGTATGCCTCGTCCTGCCTTACATCCTTTTTAACGCCAGAAGCCCTTGCAGTTGGCCCTACAGCGCAGAGTGAGAGCGCATCATCCCTTCTCAAAATTCCAATGTCCCTTGCCCTTGCTTTTATGATTGGGTCTTTGAGGAATATATCCCTCAGCCTTGAAAAGTTCTGCCTGTAGTAATTGCAGGCCTCCCTGATTTTTCCAAACTGCTTTTCCTCAATGTCCCTTTTTGTGCCGCCGATTGTCACAATTGCCTTTCCAATCCTGTTTCCTGTAAGGTATTCTGTTGTGTCAAGCACTTTCTCCCTCAGCTTCCATGTGTAGTGCATTACGCTGTCAAATCCAAGCTCGTGCGCTGCCACGCCAGCCCACAGGATATGGCTGTGGATCCTTTCAAGCTCTGCTGCAATTGTCCTTATATAGTGGGCTCTTGCCGGCACCTCAATGCCTGCAATGCTTTCCACTGCCTCGCAGAAGCACAGGGTATGGCATATGTTGCAGATTCCGCATATTTTTTCAGCCAAGAACACTACCTGCACTGGGTTTCTCCTTGTGCCAATCCATTCAATGCTCCTGTGGACCTGGCTCAGCTCTATGTCAACGTGCTTTACCTGCTCTCCCTCAATCTCGCAGTTCAACTGCACAGGCTCTTTCAATGCGGGGTGCACTGGCCCAACCGCTATCTTGAATGTTTTCCCTTCACTCACTTCTTTTCACCCTTGTGCATGTTCCTTACTATCTTGTTCGGGCCTGTTTCATCCCTTCTCCAGGGGTAAACCTTTTTGGGAAAGTTTTTTGGCAGGAAAAGCCTTCTTGAATCAGGAATGCCCTCAACTTTAACGCCGAGCATTTCCTGTATTTCCCTTTCGGAAATGAGCGCGCCTGGAACAAGGCCTGTGATTGTTGGAATTGATGCATTGCCCTTTTCCAGCTTTGTTTTAATTCCAATGCATATTTCCCCCTGTGGTTTCCCATAGTTCAGGGAAAAGTGGTAAATTAATTCAATTATCTCCCCAATTTGGTATCCTGAGGCAACTGCAAAGTGCGGCATTGGGTGCAATTCACACAAATGTCCAACCGCTTCCTTGAACTCTTCCCTTCCAATCTCTATCCAAATCCTTGGAACAGCGCTTTTCCTGTTTGCCCTGTGCATTACATTGTCAATCCTTGCCTCTTTCAATTTAAACCTCTTCTTAAATGAAGCAAGCACTTGTTCTGCCTTCATTTTTTGGCCTCCTTTTCAAGCTTTTGCCATACCTTTACAACGCCATGGATTATTGCCTCTGGCCTTGGCGGGCATCCAGGAACGTAAACATCAACAGGAATTATCCTGTCTGCCGGCCCGACAAGGCTGTATGACTCATAGAACACATCACCTGAATTTCCGCAATTCCCAATTAACATTACTGCCTTTGGCGAGGGCATTTGCGCATAAACCCTTTCAAGCTTTTCCTTCATGTCCATTGCAACAGGCCCTGTTAAAAGCAATATGTCTGCATGCCTCGGCGTTCCAACAAGCTTTATCCCAAACCTTTCCACATCATACCTTGGGGTTAGTGCTGCAATTATTTCAATGTCGCAGCCGTTGCAGCTTCCGCTGTTGAAGTGGAATGCCCAAAGTGATTTGTTCAAGGCCTTTAAATTCATGCAATGCCTCCAAGAAGGGCTGCTGCCAATAGCACTATTAAAAGTATTACAAAGCAGTAAACGTAATCATTTACAAGCCCTGAATGCACGCTTTTCAAAAGCCTGAAGTATCTTTCCCCTGCCGAGAAAAGCCCCCAGTAAAAGTTTTCTCCTGCAATGTTTTCTTCCGGTGCCCTGTTGCCTGAAAAGAAAGCGCTTTCCTGCTCTGTTCCCCTGGAAAAATTTGCATTGCCCCTGCTTCTTATCAGGGCTGCAACTGCAAGCGCTATTGCAAGGCCTGCAAGGAAGAGCAAAGGCGCCCAGTAGCCTGCAGCTGTGTTAAGCGCAAGCCCGCTCATAGCATTGCCCCCATGCAAAATATTGCATTTTCTTTGCAGCGTGCAATTCCAATCATAGTATTGCCTCCAGGTAAGCGCTTGGGTCTGCGAGAACTGATGCTGCTGGCTTTACAAGGTTTTCAATTGCAAGCTGCGGGAACAACCCAAAGAGAATGATTGCCAATAGGATTGCGGCCATTGCTGCAAGCATGCTCTTTGGAACAGGCCTTGCTTCCCCCTTGTATGGAATTCCGAGGAAGATTGTTGAAAAAATTCTCGTCAGGGCTGCAAGCAGCATTATGCTGCCTGCAAGCGCAATTACTGTAAGCAGCGGGTTTAGCAGGTAAACAGACTCATATATGAGAAGCTTGCTTGAGAAGCTTCCAAACGGCGGCATTCCCGAGACTGCAAGCGCAGCAGCAAGGAAAAACATTGCAAGAGCAGGGCTTTTGTGTGCAAGGCCCTGCACCTCACCTAAATCATTTTTTCCAGTACTGTATATTATGCTCCCGAGCAGGAGGAAAAGCAGTCCCATTTCAAGCCCTTCATTCAGCGTGTGGAAAATGCTTCCAAGCAGTGCATCCATTGCAAACCCGTTCATATTTGGCATTGCAATCAGGGCAGCGCCTGCCCCAAGCATTACATAGCCTATTTCTGCCACTGCAACATAGCCAAGCAGCCTCTTCAGGTTTTTCTGGAGCAGTGCCATTGAAATTCCCAAAAATATGCTTGCACACCCCAATATTGCAACAATCCACCCAAACACTGAATTAAGGCCTGCCATTCCAAAGAACAAAAAGCAGATTCTCATTACCAGGTATAGCGCAACAAGGCTTGAGGCCAGAAGCATTGCAGTTACGTTTGCAGGCGCTTCCTGGAATACATCCGGCTTCCACATGTGCACTGGAAAAGAGCCTGCTTTCATCAGCAGTGCTGCAATTAGCAGCGCAAGGGCAGTTGCATCCAGGTATGGAATCGGCGCTGGAACAGAGGCTGCAACTGCTGCAATGTTCAAAAGGCCATAATTCCCGTAAAGGATTCCAATTCCAAAAAGCAGGAACA
>JAFGDB010000034.1 GCA_016932355.1 Candidatus Iainarchaeum sp.
AAATATGGGGTTGAACATTATAAAAGAAATATGAAGGGGAAAATTTCACTTATTGCATTGCTCATTTTGGCTGTTGCACTTAGCGGCTGCGCCCAGCCGCGCTATGTCTGCGGCAACGGCGTGTGCGAAACCGCTGGAGGGGAAGGCTCCACAAACTGCGCAAGGGACTGCGGGCCTGTGGCCTGCATTGAAGAGGGCATAGGCGGAATTTCTGGAACTGACTCATGCTGCGAGGGCTTGACAGACTCAGGGGTCTGTGGCAGCCTTGAGGGATTCTGCACCTGCAGCGATGGATTCTTTGTGTGCACCCAGTGCGGAAACGGGGCATGCGGCTTGGGCGAGAACGCCTGCAACTGCCCACAGGACTGCAAATAAAAACCGATTCTAAAAATGCGTCCGCTGGGATTCAAAAAAATCAGCCTTTTGCGAACTGAATGGGTTTTTCAGTTTCTTTTATAAGTGCGTTCCTTTCTTCTCTTTACGAATAAAACAAAAACTGTTTTGGACTGCCATTCAACAAAGTATTCAACTCGAAAGTGCCCAAGGCGAACTCTGTAGGTTTCGGTTGAACCGGCAATTTTCTTTAAATCAAAGTTTTTAGCGGGAACTGGTTCAATTTCAAGAACAAGGAAAAGGCTGTGGAGCCTTTTCTTCATCTTTTCATCTAACTTTTTAATTGCTTTTTTCGGCTGGTTGTTAAACCTGACTTCAAACAAGAACAACCACTACCCAAAGACTTCTTTCATAGAAAAAGTTTCCCCAGCCAAAGCCTCTGCCTTGGCTTTCTTAACCCTCTTCAATTCCCTTGCAGAAAGCCTTTCCTCTGGAACAATCTTCATCTCAATCCGGTCCAACCTGTCCTCTAACAAATCCAATTTCCTGCAAACGGTCTGCAAACTAACATTTTGAACCATTCAAGTTACCCAAAATGATAATATACCATGAACTATAAAAAATTAACTAATAAACCCGGATTGCCAAATAATGCGTCCGCCGGGACTCGAACCCGGGACAGAAGCTTGTTCCGTTCCAGTTGCGGAGCAACTGGTTTTTTGAAAACCTTCATAAAGGCCTTCTTTTGAAAACCTTTCATAAAGGCTTTCTTTTGAAAACCTTCATAAAGGCTTTCTTTTGCCAGCTTTTCTTTTCTAAAGAAAAGCTGTTGGGAAGCTCCGATGTTACCACTACACTACAGACGCTTGATAATTATTAAGAAACATCAATTTTTAAATTTCTGCAGTAAACAAAACCCTTTTATATAAATATGCATATAATGTGCATATAAAATGCATATGAGGTGTATTTATGGTTGATGCGAGAGTGGATTTGACAAAGCACACAAATAGAGTGCTGACCGTTGTAAAGGCAAAGTATGATTTGAAGGACAAAAGCCAGGCAATAAACAAGTTTGTTGAAATGTATGGGGACAACGAGCTTGAGCCAGAGGTTAAGGAAAGTTATGTGAAAAAACTGCTTGAAATAGAGGATGCGCATTTTAAGAAATATGGCTACAGGCATAGAAGTGTTAAGGAACTTAGAAAGGAAATCGAAGGCGAATAAATGCCCCTAAAGCACGATTTTTCAGAAATATTGGAAGAAAAACTCAAGAGACTTTTCAAAAAAGACAGAAGACGCTATGAGATATTAATGAAAAAAATTGAGCAAATAGTAGACTCAAATGAAATTACAATAGAGCACTATAAAAACCTGCGGTATGGATTGAGCGACAGAAAACGAGTTCACATTGGCAAGAGTTTTGTGCTAACATTCAGATATGACAGAGATAAGAAATTCATAGTGTTTTTAGACTTTGACCACCATGACAACATATACAAAAGGTAATCTTAAACTAGCTTTATTTTTTCTTCCCCAGCAGCTTTTCCAGCTGCTTGCAGGGAGCTATAATTGAAACATGGGGGTAATCAATTATTATTTTTATTGCCCCAAGGTAAAGGTTTACCTGGTTTCGCTCAAGCTGCGAGTTGCCTTCAAGGAATTTAAGGAATTCAGGCAGCCTGCTTTCCTCAATGAAGAGGTCATTCTGCTGTGCCCGCAGGCCAAGCGCCTGCACTGCCTTCTGCATGAAGCCCTCGTTTAGGCATTCTGCAACAAATTCAGGGGAATTGGATTTCTTTGCAACTGCGCTAATTGATTTCTTTGTATGGGCAGACCATTCCAGGCTTTTGAAGTCAGGGAAATCAAGTTCCTTCAGCGAGTCAATCTCCTGCCTTAGAACCCTTTCAAGGTACTGCATGCTGTGAATCCTTTTGCCAACAGAGCTGGATAATTCTGAAAGGTCGGTAACATAGAAGCCAACACTGCCCTTGGCTGCCTTCAATAAATCAGGGTCCTGCTTGCTTCTCTCAATCAGGGTGTGCAGCATTTGGACAATTGAATCAATCTGGTGCGGGGCATTCTTACCTTTGACTGTTTCATTTAGCCTGAGAAGAAGCTTGTTCTTCATTTCACTGTTCAGGGAGGCAGCGCCCTTGGCTGTTGCAAAAAGGCTGTTCTCCCTCCTTGCAACCATGCCAAGCGCATTCAAATAGCGGAGGCTCCTGCTCAGGGCAGCCCTGGCTGATTCAATGCTTCCGTAATTTGAGGCAATCTTGTTCAGCAAGGCATTGTAGTCAATGCCTGGCTGCTGCTTTATTATTAACAAAATGCTGTTTCGCGCTGTCATGTTAATAAAGAAGCTGTGGGGAAAAATTAAAAAGGCATAAGACTAAGTTATTGTTATGGGAAAGGGACTAAGGCACAATTTAAGAAGGGCAAGAAGGAGACTCTTTTCTAAATTTGTAAGAGCTAAAAGAAGAACTGAGTTTCAGCAAAGATTCAAGCCATCAGATATGCAGGAAGGGCTTGCACTAGGGGTGGTAAGTTCCTTGAGAGTAGAAAAAGCAATTCCGGAAGTTGAAAGACTTGTTAAGGAAGCTCATGCAAAAATTAGGGCTTCAGGGCTTAGTGAAAAATATTTTGGAATTGATGACAGTATCGTAAATGGGGGGGTTAAATGGATACCCCAGGAAAAGAGGGAGGCTGCATCGTTTTACGTTCTACTTAAAATGGCAGGGATTGAACTAAAAGCAGAACAGATAAAGGCGCTTGGTCTTGAAAAAGACATAGCCTCGTTGAACAGGCTTATTGAAATCAGCTAAAATTTACTTGACCCTTGCAGGAAGTTGGAGTACACTCTGCACCCTGCGCAAATGCTTTTCAGGGCATTACTTTTGCTGGCCCTTTGCCTGCCTTTCGCTCTTTGCCTGCTTTGACTCTTTTGCAACAAGCTCAACCTTCTTCATTCTCTTTGGAATGACAAAATAGTGCTTTGCCTTGCAGGCAGTGCATTCTGCAATAAAGGTTGGCTTCTTGTTCTGCTTTTTGACCTTTGCAGGAAACTGGTATTTTCCCTTGTAGCCGCGCTTTTTTTCAACGTTCTTCCTGTTTCCCTCAGCAAGGGGCCTGGGTGAGCCTGGCTTAAACTGCTTGAGCTTGTGCTCTGTGTGCTTCTTGCACTTCCTGCAGTAATCCTTTATGGTCTTGGGTAGGTTCATTTGAAACACCGGAAAAATCAGGCAATCCAGTAAACCATTTGTCCATGGGAATATTTAAATTGCTTACTATTGCTGCCTTGCATGCCGGGCTCACTCAAAGTCATATGGAAGGCAAACAACCCACTTGCCCTTTTCAGGCTGCTGTGGTTTGGTGTTCTCAACAGCCAACACATGCTTTCTTGTCTGCGGGGGCCTTTTAATTTCATGCTCAGCAAAAAGCTCTTCAAAGTTTTTTTTAACTTCAGACCTGGCGGTTTCAAAAGAGGTTTTTTCAGCATAGCCCATCTCAGCAACAGGCTTTTCCTTTACCCTTTGCATTACCAAAAAATTGCCTATTTTGCCATAAACCTTGATGCTCTTTAGGATGTAATGCTGCGGGTTAAGCCTTCCCTCCTTGACAGCCATCTGGTGCGCAAGAAAAACAGACCTGAATTTTTTGAAGTCACTGCCATGCTCCTTAAAGCCAAAGGTGTTTTTAATTGCCAGCTCAAAGCCGCCTAAATCACAGGCCTTCATATTTCCATAAGGCGGGCCGCCTAAATCAGGCAGGCTTTCAAAAAAGCCCTTTTCCCTGAGCCTTTTCTTCAAGAACTTCATCATCCTTTTGTGCTTCATCTGGTCCCTGCCAAGAAGCCTTTTTCCAAAATGCCCTGCCCTGCGGAGAAGGGAATTGTCAA
>JAFGDB010000006.1 GCA_016932355.1 Candidatus Iainarchaeum sp.
AAACCAGCCTGCAGCCTGAAAGAATTCACATCATGAACATTCAAATCCTGGCCATTCACATCAGCAGAAGCAGAAACATTCTCCAAACCAGAGCCATCACCAAAGAAGGCAGCAGCTGCAATGCTGCCCTTGACATTAACATCACCCAAAACATTAACATCACTACCAACATTCAAATCACGAGCAACATTGACATCAGGACCCAAAGCAACACTCATAGTCTTATTATTGAAAATTTTGTAGCCTATAGCGGTAGCATAGTCAGCGTTAGCATTAGTGTCATAGCCCAAAGAAACGCTGCCAGTGCCGAAAGCTTTTGTGTCAAAACCCATTGCAACACTGCCCAAACCACCAGAGGATACACCACTAAGTTCAGCATAACCCATTGCAACACTGCCATAGTTAGCTGATTTCAACGTCTGATTATTAGTGGCTGCACCCAACGCAATGCTGCCAGAACCACTTGAAATAATTTCTGATGTGCCCCCCGCACTTGACGTGCAATAACCCATTGCAACACTGCCAAAGCTACTTGAAGTGATGTTTGCAGTGCCAGGGGCAGTTGTGGCGTATCCATACGCAAAGCTAGCGGTGCCGCTGGATGTAATATTTGAAAAAGAGCCAAGAGATGCAACAGGGTAACCACCAGCGAAAGAAGAGTTTCCAGTCGCTGTTGTTTTTAAACCAAGCGCGGTTGCATTTGCCCCTGATGCTGATTTTGCATCAGATGAAACAAACCTGGAGGCATAGATAGCGTGAGTTGCCAAGTTTACATCTTTAGTAGCACCAGCATAAGGAACGAAGTGGCTGTTTACATCAAGCTTGCCGTAGAAATTTGCGTTCAAGTCAACAATGCCGTAAAAGTGCGCGTTTACATCCGTATTCTTGTAGTAGAACGTGTTCAAGTCAAACACGCTATGGTACCTGCTGTTGAAGTCTGAAACAGAGGCAAAGTTCAGGTCAAGGCCGAAAAGCCAAGCCTGCTCTGAATCATTCACATCCATTGAAACAGTGCCGCCAGAAGAAGAAGGCAAATTGGTCAACTGGGAGCCGTCTCCAAAGAAGTACCTTGCTGAAACGCTCCCCGCTACATTGATGTCGCCCAATGCATTGATGTCCCTGACAAAGAAGTCCCTTACATTCAGGTCATTGAAGTTCAGGTTGAAGTCCCTTGTTGCGCCAATGTAGGGCACAAAGTGCGTGTTGACATCAGCCATCTTGTAGTAGAATGTGTTAAGGTCAAAGATGCTGTGGTACCATGTGTTGAAATCTGAAAAGCCCTGGAAGGCATTGAGGTCAATGCCCATTGTCTTCTTTGAAACAAACGCGCTGCCTATAGAGCTGAACCTAATCAGCGGGGTTTGCTCCTCACCATCAATGTACATTCCAAGCCACATCTCATTATTGAAGTCAAGCAGGTTAAGCCTCTTGTCAGTGTTTGCATCACCCAAAACAACGTTGAAAATGCCGTTGCTCACGCTCAAAGACCTGGTTTCGCTCCACAAAACGTTCTTGTCAGTGCTGTTCCCATCATAAAGCAGGAATTCAAAGGTGTAGCTGCCTGTAAGCGCGCTTCCACTGCCATCAGTAAGCCTTCCCTGAACAGTGAAAAGCTCGGGGATTGCAAGCGCCATTGGCGAAATCATCAGGATGCATAGCACTATGCCAACAAGCACAGGCAGTTTGGAGAGGAAAACCCTGTTATGGCTTATACATAACACTGCCCTGTTATCTTCGCAAGTGGAAGTGCATTCATTCTTCAAGCTGGCTGGTTCCCCCTTTCTTGCTATTGCTGCAATCACCCTGTCTGTTGCTGTTTTCCTTAATCTGGCGATTTTGCCCAGGGCTTTTCCCAAGGCATTTCCTTTGTTTCCAGCCATTTGCTTTTCACCTCCAGCTGTTCTTATTGCAAGTGCTGACACCAGCACGAGATAAGCGAAAACCAAGCCCCATAGGATTGGCATGTTTGGCATGGCCTTTTCCCTGCCTTTTTCGGGTTGGGCTTGGGCAAGCAGCCCTATAAAGCCGGCTTTTGCTTCATTGCCCGGCTTTGCAGCTGCTTCAATGAAGAATTGCCTTTTCTCAGGCTTTTCAATGAAGTAGCCCTCTGCAGCGAAGTCAATTCTTGTGTAGGATTCAGGCGCGGGGAATTCAAGGAAGTATTCCTGGCCCTTCCCCATCACAAGGTAGCGTCCATCCGATTCTGCGAGAATTGCTTTGTCTGCATAGCTTATGCTGTCAAGCTCAATTATTTCCTTGCCATCAACCTGCAGGAATAGCCTGTCAATGTACGCTATTTCGTCCTTCTCCTCAGTTATTTTCAGTTTTATTTTTCCATCAACAATGTCGGCTATCGTTATGTTGGAATAGGATGTGTATTCTTTCTCTTTTCCAATCGCGCCTGGAATAAAGTCAGAGAAATAGCTGTATTCGGGGCCATTTATTATGTAAAGGAATGGCGAGGCCGCAGACTTGTGGATTACCAGCCTGCCGCCCTTTTCAATTACAAGCTTCCCTGTCCCCTTCTCAACAATTACCTTGTAGCCTGCAGGCACAGCAAGTGTTTTGCCATTTGGAATTTTAAGCGTTCCGTTGACAATGTGCAGAAAGCCGCCGGACATGCTGCAGTCGCTTGACAAAGTGCATACATCGCCGTTTTTGATGTTCCAGTGTCCTGATGCAGAGGGGGTGCAGGAGTCTGCTGCAGGTGCTTCCAGCACTTCTGTGTGAAATGCGATGTTGTAGTCTGCTGCCGTTCCTTTGTACCATACATAGTCTAGTTTCTGGTAGCCTGTTTCTGCTGCTGTGCTTTTTCTTGTTATTGGTGCTTTGTTTCCTGTGTTGTTGTTTGTTACCTGTGCTATTGTGCTCCATGAATCGCTTGTTTTGTTGCTGTCCCAGATGTCCCCGTTTACGTTTTTGTTGTTGTCGCTCCAGAATGCGTACAGGTTGGTTCCGTTGCTTGTCAGTGTTATGTCATAGTTTGTTGTTGCGGTTTTGACTCTGTCTGCTATTGTTCCCAGTGTCCAGTTGGCTGAATTAGTGCAGTCAAAGCTGTTTGGGCAGTATTTGAATCTTGTAAGGTAGGATATTCCTGATGGCCCTCCATCCTCTGATGTCCCATATGCTACATATACTGTATTGTTTGAGTCGGTTTGCATTGCCAAGTCATGTATGCCTGATGCACCACCTAAGCTGGCTATTGTGGCTTGTGCGCTCCAGTTTCCTGCTGTTGTGCAGCTTGAACTGCATTCAGTATAGTATAGGTAGTCTATAGATGAAACATATATTCCTATTTGTACTATTTTTCCTGTGCTCAGCTCTCTTAATTCTTTTTCATTTGATGTAATCCCTGATACATTGGTTGGAACAGGGGTACTCCAGTTGGTTGTGTTGTGGCAGCCGCCTGCGCATTGGGTGTAGAGTGTTCTTCTTTGAACGACCGGTATCCATGTTGCATTTACGTCTTGGTATGATATGTGTATGTTATCGTCTGATGTAACCAGTATTGTCGGGTAGTATGCTGCGTTTATGTCGCTTGAGTCTATGTTTGTTTTTAACCAGTTACTTGCGTTGTTGCAGTCTTTTGGGCAGGACGCGTAGTATAAGTCATATGCTTGCATCCAAACGCTGTATGTGTCGTTCCAGTTTGCTGTATCTTGCTGTTGCCATACCAGCTGCATGCCGTTTTCGCTGTTTATGTCTATTCTTGGATTGTAGCTGTGGTAGTTTGCGTCTGTTAGCCTTACTGGTGTGTCCCATGTTGTGCCATTGTCGTCTGATTGCGTAAAGTAGATGGTTTGGTTTTCGTCCGTTATGTTGTCTTCAAAGACAAGGTAGAGTGTTCCGTCTGTGCCTCTTTCCAGTGTTCTGGCTAGTCTATCGCCTGAGGGTGTTACTGCAGTTTGCAGCCAGTTGTGAAGCCTGAAGTTTTGGTCTGAGCTGTCTATTTTGTTTGTATCGTAGGTGTTTGTGTGAAGGTTTATGTCTATGAGGAATCTTCCTGATGGCAGTGAAACGCTTACATTCCAGTCGTAGTGGCATTGTTGTGTTGTTGAAAAGTCCCCTGAACCAGTGCAGTTTATGTCTGTTGTTGGGTTTTTGGCAAAGTGCTGTAGGTTGAGGTCTTGTATGATTGATGTTTCTGCTCCTCCTGATGTTTTGCTGAAGTAGATGTCTGCCATTATGTAGTCGTTTGTGCTTTGTACGTTGAAGTCAATGCTTGCATTTCCGTCTCTTACGCCAATTATTTCGTAGCCGTTCGGACTTGAGACATTTACATCTAGACTGGGTGCCACAGGGTTTACCCTAAAGCTTTTCTCTGTTGTAACAGTGTTGGAGTCAGAGCCGTCGTTTACTTCAAGTGTAATCCAATAGTTGTTGTCAGCAATTCCTGAAATGTTCCAGTCCCAGGAACAAACCATTCCAGTCTTTGCATTGGTGTCACAAGAGCCATAGCCAGGGTTAGTGCTCAAATTAATGTCCCTAATGACAACGGTGGTTTTCGCACCCCCACTCTCGCCATACCACATGTTAAAATTCAAGTCATCGCTGTCAGGGTCAGTAGTTCTGAATTTAATCGTTAAGTTGCCGTCCTCAGAATAAGAAAAAGAAGGCAAAGCAGCATTAAAGTCTTGCCCATCAACCTGCCAGATGTTTGCATCAGGTGCAATGTTTGCAACAGGGATTACATAGTCAACGTAGAGGTATGCCCTCCTTAGGGTAATGCTTGTGAATGAACTTCCAACTTTGTTGCTGACTATCTGCATTTCTGCGCTGTTTACCTTTGCAACAGTGTCAAGGGTTGCAGCAAGCTCCCCGCTGTTCTGCCAGCTGTAGCCTGTGTTTAAGGGAGTTATTGTGGCTGCAGTGAATAATGCAACCCCTGTTGCCTGCAGGCTGAAAGTGACTGTGTCATCTTCGCCTGCTCCCTGCGTGCTTTCAATATAGAGGATAACGCTTGAAACTGCTGTTGCTGCTGCAGGCAGGTCCCAGAACCCATAAAAGGAATCAGTCTTGTTCTGCAGTATTGTGTTTATAAAATCCACATCAGTATCCCAAAGGAAGGGGCTTGTGCCTGTTCTTTGCGTCCAGTTTGTTGCTGTGGCATCAAATGCATTTACATAGAAGTTGTTTGAGTCTGGCGCGTCAATGATTCTGTCAAATTCAAGGAATGCTTCCGGGTTGCTGTCAAGGTTTTTCACCCTCAAGTCAAACTTGTCCTGCACGCCTGCCATTCCTGTGAGGTAAACCTTGTACTGCCTTTCCTCTGTTATTACAGGGAATTCCGCTATCTTTTCCTCGCTGCCCTGGTAGTATATTTCCACAAGGGTGTCAAGGCCCTGCGGGTTCCTTACGTAAATTCCAATGTCCTGCCTCTCGGTCAAAAGCCTTTCAAATTCCACCCTCACATACTCGCCATGGTATATTGGTTCGCTCCACAAATTGTCCTTTTCCTTGACCTGCTGGCAGATGTCTGAAATGAATTCCTTGTTCTGGTCAAGGTGCATGGCCTTTGTTATTTCAATAAAGCCAAATACAGGGTCCTCTGGCGAAACTGTGATTGAGATTGGGCCTGTTCCTGTGAATTCAGCCACTGTCTGCCATTCCCCGCTGCAGGTTCCTGTTCCAGAATTCCAGTCCCTGCATTTTAGAACTGTGTTTGTTCCCTCCGGTGGGGTCAAGGAAATTGAGCCTGCTTCAAATCCTGTTTTTGGGTTGAATAGGAACGGCCTTTTTACCTCAAGGCCATTTGCCGTTGTGTCTGAAAGAAGCTCTACTTCAAGCAAATCCAAATTGCCGTCAATTGCAGCATTCTCCAAGGTTATTGCATTGACTGTTTCGTCCTCAAGCTCAAGCTCAACCCTGTAGAGGCCTGCCGGAATCGCGCTTTCAGGCAGGGTGTTTGCGTCAGCCGCTGGGGCAGCCTGTGAAGGCAGTGGCCTTTCCCTTACAACCTGGCCTGTTTGGCTGGTTATTCTCAGGGAGTGGGCTATTGCCATGCCATGCCTGCCCTTCAGTGAGAAGCCTGGCGAAAACGCCTGGGCTGGGAGATTTGCATCAAATCCGGAAAGGGCATTTTGGTCAAGCTCGTTTAGGTCAACCACTGACTCAATAAGTATTACAGAGTCAGGCTCCTCATTCAGGTCAACAACTGATTCAATCAGGATGTAGCCTGCCTCAAGGCCAGAGACATGGCTGCATTCTGCACTGCACTGCCCGTCGCTGTTGCAGATGTCAATGCTTTCAAAGTTTCCGTCATCGCAGTCTGAATCAGAGCGGCAGGCAATATCGCATTCAGGCGTTATCTGCACATTAGTGCAGAAGCTTTCGCAGGTTCCGTCCCTGTTGCAGATGTCAATGCTTTCAAAGTTTCCGTCATCGCAGTCTGAATCAGAGCGGCAGGCAATATCGCACATTGGAAGCGTGGGCACGTTTGAGCAAAAGGAATCGTACATTCCGTCATTGTTGCATATGTCAATTGTTCCCGCAATTGAATCATCGCATTCTGAATCCCTGTAGCATTGGACAAGGCAGCTTTCAGTGTTGTAGTCAGTGCTGTTCGCGTTTGACGCCACTGATGCATATGCAAGCAGTGCTGTGGTGCTTGCTGCAAGCACAAGCAGTATGAAAAGCATTGTTGTCTTGGTGTTATGTCTGCCCTGCTCTTGCCCTAGCAAGCGATTCACCCCCTATTTCAATCCTAATGCACTTGTCCCTTGGAATCAGTGTCAGGGCCATTTTCCCGCTCTCAAGGATTTTCAGGTTGTTGGAGTCAAAATCCAGGAAGGTGCCGACCTTGAAGGACACAGAATTGAAGGTGTCATTGTAGAAGACTGAAACCATTGCCCCAAGGCACTCTGCCAGGAGCTTGTCCCCAAGGCACAGGGAAGCAGTGCTGGTGGAAGCGCCTGACTTTGGCAGGCCCCTTCTTGAGCCTGATGTGGAAACGCTAGCCATCGACATGCTCATTGCCCCCTGCTATCTCAAGCCTGATGCACTTGCTTCTTGGGATTAGGGTTGGGGTTTGATTGCCGTTTTCAAGGATTTTGAGGCTGTAGGAGTCAAAGTCAAGGAAAGTGCCAACCTTGAAGGAGACAGAGCTAAAGGTATCATTGTAGAAGACTGAAACAATCTGGCCTATGCTCTCTGCTAAAAGCTTGTCCTTGCTCTCCACCAACAACCCCCAACCAAAAAAGGAAGGACGTAATTAAGAGGGCCTTGTAATATATAATACTATCTATAAAATTAGGAAAATTTCAGTTAACTGATTTACAATTTTATTAAGGGGGGTTAATTCGAAACGCGGAAATTAACTCAGGGCTTTTTCCGAAAAAGCGTTTTGGGGGGTGCAGCCTGAAGGCTGGAATTTTAGAAAAAGGAAAAAAAGGGCCTGAGTTTTACCTCAGGTATTCCAAAGTGTTGTGCCATATCCCTGGAGTCATTGAAGGGTCGTAGTTGAAGTAGATGACCTTTCCAAAGATAAGCCTCTGCTCAACTATTCCAGGGTAGTATGAGGAAGTAGCAATGTTCTTTATTGAAGCAATCAAATGGCCTGTTGGCCTTACATCAAAGGTGGTGATTGCCAAAGGGCCATAAGCAGGGTCTGCCGGGGCAACCTCAATGCCCTCCATAATCTTGTGGCTGTAGTCAACCCTGTGCACCTTTCCTGAAAGGTATATTGGCTGCACGCAGGTTGGAATCCTGTTTGAGGCAAGGCTGCATTCAACCGGGATAATGCTCTTGAAGGTTGCACTCCAGCCAACAATGTCTGTTGCAACCCCTGTTCCGTAAATGCCTCCGCTCTGGTAAATGCCTGAATCCATTACAACAATCAGCTTTCCGCCTGTTGTAACATAGTTTTCAATGGCCTCGCCCAATGTTCTTGAAACGCTCTTGTTGTACTTGTCCTCTGGGGCGTACATGTGCTGGTCAAGAAGAATAATATCATACTGGGCAATCTGCTCCCTTGCACTGAACTCAAGGTCTGCAGGGTGCTTTACCTGGTAATATACAAGGTCCCTCTGGCCGTCAAGGTCGCCCATCATGTCAATGCTTGGCTCTCCAATGACAAGCATTTGGATAGGCCCTTGGTCCGGCAGGAATGGAATCTGCCAAAAGCCAAACCTGTGGCCCAGAAATGCAGCAATTATTATGATTAAAATAAGCGGGATTAACCCCTCCAAGTTTCTTGTTATAGCAGCTCTTGGGCCTGCTGGAGCCGGCCCTACGTCAGCACCGCCTTCGTCCGGATACATGCCATTTTTCACCCTCATTAATTTTTTCTAATTAATTTGTTAATTGTATTAATATTTGTGGCTTTCCACCTTTTTAAAACTTTCCTTTAGGGGAAAAGCACTACGAAAACTAAAACGCTGTTGTTATTTAAAAACCTTTCCATCAAGCCGGGCTGCTGGCAAGTTAGCCTGCAGGCGCAAACAACCCTTTTATTGCGCGGTTTGCACTGGGAAAAAATTACAGGGCTGTGCAGTCAGCCCTTTATTACGCCGTAGTACATGTTCTCCACTGGAACAAAGTAAGGGCTTTTGCCGTTCTCCGCAAGCCTTGGGTTTGCATAGTACTCTGGCGGCAATGCATAGTAGATTGCCCTTTCGCCAAGGCCGGCTGTTACAATCAGCGGCACAGACCTGTTCAGGTCAGCTGAAACAAGCCTTGCGCCAAAGTCAAGGGAAAGAACCTCTGTTGTGATGCCGCCGCTTAATGTTTTGACAATTGCAAAGTCCTCGCCCTTGAAAACGTACAATGGCAGGCTTCTTGAGAGGCCCCTTATTAAAGGGTGCGAGCCGCTTGGCTCTGTCTCCATGTTTCCTGCAAGCACTGGGGCATTTTCGCTGCAGCTTGCAATATCGCAGTAGTTGTGCTCTGGGCTTTCCACGCCGAGCAGATAGTCAAAGCTTATCATGTAGTCTCCGTCACGCCTTGCCCATGGCCCAATGACCTTGTTTATGTCAGCGTCAGGGTTTCTGTCAGTTGTGTAAAGGTACCTGTCTTTTGGGCCGAGCTCTGTGCCAGCATCACCAGTCCATATAAGGGTTCCGCCTGTTGGGCCTGTTGCATAATCTATGAATGCCCGCATCTGCACTGTTTCAATTTTCCTAGCCCTTTCAACGATTACAATGTCATAGCCCCTCAGGTTTCCAAGGCTTACCCTTTCAACAGGCATTGTGTCAGCGTAAACGCCGAGCATGCTCGGGTTTGAGAGAAGCTCTTTGAGGCTGCCTTCGCCCTCAAAGGGGTTTCCAAGGCCGTAGTCTCCGTAAACAATAAGGACTTTTGGCGAGCCTGTTGCAATTGTCTTAATGAACCAGTAGACATTGCACCATGCCCCGCCGATTACAGGAATCTGGTTGCACTTCATGATGCCTGTGAATGTTAAAACAAAGAGAAGCGCAAGTATAAGCGCAGCAAGTATCAGCACCCTCGTGCCTGTTTTTACCATCATTTCCTGGTTCATTCAAAAGCCCCGCGCAAATTTTGCCAAAACAAAAAAATTTCGATGTTCATTAAGAAAAGCCCCATGCCCTTTTTTTGCCAATCCATATACTTTTTATACATTAATCCCTTATAAAATCCTTACCGAACACAAAAAGGTGCTTTTTAAATGGTTAAAATGACTAGAGGGCCTGCTGTAAGCGGCCCAAGCAGCACTTTGGGCATAATGCGCTTCTTTGACGCAGACACCTCTGGGCCAAAGCTTAGCCCTGAATTTGTTGTGGGCATAGCAATAGTGCTCATAGTTTCATTGGTTGCGCTAAAGGTTTTTCTTGGAATTTAAAGCTTTTTTTTGCAATTGGGGCAGCTTCCCTTTCTTTAGGGGGCAAGGGCAATTGCGTTTCTGCTGCCAGGGCTTAGAGAATTTTCTTTTTCCTCAGGGATTCGGCTATCAGCGGGAATGCAATTGTTGCATCGCAGAACACATTCACGTTTTCAGCCTTTTCCCTTAGCTTGCCCCAGCTTTTTGCCTCATGGGTTCTTGCGCCTGAGAGAGAGCCGTCAAGCTCTGTTGCAGTTGAAATGTAGACAGCATAATCAAGGCCATCCCTGAGGATGTTCGCACCTATGAGATGGTGCTTTGAAATCCCGCCTCCTAGAACAATGCCGCCTGTTTTGTCTGCATCCAGGACAATCTGGCCAAGCTTGGTTAAATCAGCTGCTGCATTGATGCAGAAATCTTTATGCTGCTGTAGGAAGAAGTAAAACTGCAGCCCGATTGCGCCGTCTGTTATGCCAGGGCAGAAAACAGGAATCTTGTTCTTGCTGCACCAGTGCAGGAAGGATTGCGGGCTTTCAAGCTTGCTTCCAGCCAGGGCGGAGATTTCGCTTGGGGGGAAGCAGGATTTTTTGCTGCACCATTCTTCAAGCCATTTTTGCATTTCCCCTTCAAGCAGTTCAAAGCCCTTTGCAGGAACGAAAATGTTTCCAATCCGGCTAATGCCTTTTTTGTGCAATTCCGCGTCATCTGCGCCAAAGCTGCCTTTCTGGTAGGGCAAGAGTGTTTTGATTATGTCGTGGTCAATGCTGCCTGCTGTTGTAATTATTGCGTCAACGAATTTTTTCCTGCATATCTCTGCAATTATGCCGCGCAACCCTGAGGCTATGAGGTTTGCTGTGAAGGAAAGGAATATTGTGGCTTTTTCCCTTTTCATTTTTTCAATGAGCGAAACTGCTTCCCCAATATTGCTTGCCTGGAAGCCAACTGAACCAAACTGTTCAAGCACTGGCCTTTCCATGCTGAAGTCCTTTATTGAATCCAAGCAAACCACCAAAAAACAAATTAAAAAATTAATTTTTCAGCTCGATTGAAACAAGCTTTTCAACAAGCTTTTCCTCTGCCGGCTTTTCAACTATTTTCAGGGAAGTTGCTGTTTCCCTTTCAATCCTCTTTTTGTGCTTCTGCAAAAACTTTTTGTCATCGCTTGAGATAAGCAGTGTTGCCTTCTGCCCTGGCAAAAGGCTTGCCTGCTTCCTCTTCTCCTGGATTTTTCTCCTTAGTTCCTGCAGCTCCCACTCATCCCTCAAATTCTGGTCTGCATCAAGCAGGAGGAAAAGCTTCAGCTCGCCAAGCCCTGCGCTTGCATAATTCCCTTTTGGAACAGTTTTGGATTCCTCCACTTTTTGCACATTGCAGCTGCTTTCAATAACTCCCTTTACTGTGGAAAACTCTTTGCCTGTTTTTGAAACAATTGCAAGCCTTTTCAAAGGCCACCTTCGCCTCAGCTTCTGCTTCTCCCTGAGTGAGAGCACTGCCTGGATAAGCTCCTGTGCTCTTTCAAATTCCATCTCAAGCTTTGGGTTAAGCAATTTCTTGTCAATTGCAGGGAGCTGCTTCAAATGCACTGAAACAGGCATTTTTCCAGAACGCAGCCCCTGGTAAAGGTATTCTGCAATGTGCGGCGTAACAGGGGAAAGCAGCGAAAGCAGTGAACTGAAAATGCATGACATTGTAGAGTTCAATGCTTTTTCAGTTTTTGCCCCAACCCTGTCCCTGACCAGTTTGATGTAGGTTCTGCTTAAATCGTCCAGGACAAATTTTTCCAGGGCAGCTGTTGCCTTGAAGTAAGTGTAGCTGTTGTAGGAGGCAAGCACTTCCCCTGTCAGCGAGTTGAGCCTGCTTAAAACCCATTTGTCCTCAACCTGCAGGCCCTTCAAGGGGGGCTTTTTTGAGAGGTCAAGCTTCAAGTACATGCTTGCGTAGTTGAACGAATTCCACAGGATTGTGAAGAACCTGTGGATGTCCTTGAAAGAATTCCAGTCAAATGCAAAGTCCTCTCCCCTGCTTGTGGAAGCAAGGCAGTAGCGCAGGTAATCCCTGCTGTACTTTTCAATCACGTCCTTTGGCTGGACAATGTTTCCGAGGCTTTTGCTCATCTTCCTCTTGTCAAGGTCAAGGACAAGACCGTGCACCATTATTGACTTGAAAGGAAGGCTGTCAAACGCAATTGTTGAAAGGATTAATTCAGAGTTCCACCACCCCCTGAACTGGTCAGTTCCCTCAAGGTTTAGGTCAGCCGGCCAGAATTTCTTGAACAACTCCTGCTTTTGGGGAAAGCCTAAAGCAGCCCAGCTGCTCACCCCTGAATCAAACCAGACGTCCAAAACCTCTGGAACGCGCTTCATTGTTCCAGAGCACTTGCACCTGAATTCAACACAATCAATCTCTGGCTTGTGCAGTTCCCTTACCTTTTTCCCGCTCAATTTTTCCAGTTCCTTAACGCTTCCAATAACCTTTTGTTCACTGCATTTATCGCACTTCCAGAGCGGTATTGGCGTTCCCCAATACCTTGCCCTTGAAATCGGCCAGTCTCCAATTCCCTCAAGCCAGTTTTGCATCCTGCTCTGCATCCAGGCAGGAACCCAGTGCACCTTCTTGTTTAATTCAAGCAGCCTTTTCTGGATGCTGCTAATCTTGAAGAAAAGCTGCTGCACAGAAACCATCAAAAGCGGGGTTTTACAGCGCCAGCATAGGGGGTAATCGTGTGTGTAAGCATGCCTGTAAACAAGCGCGTTATCCTTCTCCAGGTCTGAGATTATTTCCTTGTCAACGACTCTGCATTTCTTCCCGGCATACTTCCCTGCTTCCTTGGAAAGCAGGCCATTCAATTCAACCGGGGAGATTGCAGGCAGGCCTGATTTCTGGCCTGCGTCAAAGTCCTCCTTTCCATGGCCTGGCGCGGTGTGGACAAGGCCTGTTCCCTCCTCAAGGTTTACATACCTTGGGCTTAGGACAACGCGGTAAGCGTTCTTCAGTGGGGGCAAATTCAAGTTTTTTGCAAGGGGGTTTTCATACTGCATTCCCTCAAGCTCTTTTCCCTTGACTGTTTTCTCAATTGAGAAGCCTGCCTCAATTGCATCCATTATTTCCTGAACCTTTTCCTTTGCAATTATCCAGGTTTCCCCATTGCTCATCTTGGCAAAGGAGTAATCAAAGCTTGGGTGCACCATTACACCTGTGTTTCCAGGCAGGGTCCAGGGGGTAGTTGTCCAGATAACCAAGAAAGTGTTATCCTGGCCCTTTACCTTGAACTTTACATAGATTGCTTCGTCTGTCTGCTTTGCATACTCAATCTCGTTGTATGCAACCCCTGTCTCGCAGCGCGGGCATACATGGACTGGGTAAAGGCCCTTTCCCAGAAGGCCTTTTTCATCAGCCTTTTTGAAGGTCCACCAGATTGCCTCAATGTAGTCATTGCTCAAAGTAAGGTAAGGGTTTTTCCAATCCATCCAAATGCCCAGTTCATTAAATTCGCTGTTCATCACGCCAATGAATTGCGTGGCATACTGCTTGCATTCCTTGATGAATTTGCCAACCCCGTACTCTTCAATGTCGTTCTTTGATTTGAAGCCGAGCTTTTCCTCAACCTTGTTTTCAATTGGCAGGCCGTGCGTGTCATAGCCTGGCCTGTCAAACACGTGAAAGCCCTGCATTCTTTTGGAGCGGATTGCAACATCCTTCAGAATTTTGTTGAGGGCTGTTCCCATGTGGATGTGGCCTGTTGCATATGGCGGCCCGTCCATGAAATAGTATGGCTTTTTCTGCTTTGCACTCTGCTGCCTAACCAAAGCAGGAATTTTCTTCTGTTTCCAGAACTTTTTTACTTCCTCTTCCCTTTCCCTGCTATAGGGCTGCAAGATTTTCCTCTGCATATGGGCCCGAGAGGATTTGAACCCCTGACCCTTGGTGCTCTTCAGCCTCTTTTCCCACAGCCTTTAACAAAGGCTGAAGCCTTTTCAGGCTTTCCCCTTGGAAAGGCTTCAAATCGCCCCAAGGCGATTTGGTTTTCCCAAGGCACTCCCAGAGAAAGGCTTTGGCAATTGCAAAGCAATTGCCGCTTTTCCCAAGGCTTTTTTCCCGCAGGAAAAAAGGCTTTATAAGACCAATGCTCTGCCAGGCTAAGCTACGGGCCCTTGCGCCGGCAAAATCCGCTAAGCCTTTTGCTGTTGCAAAATCTTTGGGAAATTGCTCCGCGTGTGATTTAAAGCTGTTCAGCTTGGGCTGAACGGCTTGTGCTCGCCTAAAGGCTCGCACAGCTTGAATTAAATAGGAATTGGAATTGTTTAAGAAGTTAATTAATTGCCCTGAATTGGTTTTAGGGCAGTATCCGTGAACCGCCTTTTGTCATTTGCATAAGAATCAGCCAGAAAGCTCTTTCTCGCTCAGGTTGTTTTCCTTATTTGCTTTGGAAATTTCTTCCGTGCTTTCCCCTATTTTTCCGTACCTGCCTATGTTGAGGCGCAGGGAATTCTTGAAGGTTGTGCTATACCCGTTTGTTACCTGGTAGGTTTTTCCCCCCTCAACCTGGTTAATTGTGTCGTCCCACAAGGTTAGGAGAATGCAGCCTGTTTCATCGCCTACAAGCGCCTCAGAAACTCTGTGTGTGGTGTTGTCAAGCCTTGCAACAACCTCGCGGGGCTCCTGCTTTTCAACTGCCTTTACCAGAACATCAATCTTTTTTCCAAAGGGCTTTATTTCATCAACCTTCAAATTCAACCACTGAGTGGATTTAATTGCGCAATTTATTTTAAAGGTAATGTTTTTGGAAAATTTTTTTCCGGTTTTTTAAATCAAATGTTTTTTTTTGGTTTGAAAGTTTGCAGAAGTAGGCATAGGTAAAAATAAGAAAAAAGAAAAGGAAAAAGGGTTTTTCACGCCCTTTTTTTACTTAACTGCTTTTTTGACGTCCTTGCCAATCTTGAGCAATTCTTCCTTGAATCCTGCTGCTATGCTTAGGCCAATGATGATAGCTACTACCACTGCAAACGCCACTATGAATGGACCAATGAATGTGTCAAGGTATCCCTTAAGTGTTGCCATGTACTCAGGGCCTTTCTCCCCCAAGAGCAGTGTCAACGCAAGGATACCGCTGAACAGTACTATTACGCCCTCTGTTAAAGCAGCTGCAACCCTCTTCATCTTGTGCTGGGTAAGCTCAACAGCGTTCCTCGCATACCTTCCAAGCAGCAGGCCGCCAACAAACACAACAATGCCTGCAAGCGCTCCAGGAACATAATAAACCAGGGCTTCCAAAAATTTCTTCAAAGCCTCAAGCTTTATTAGGTTTGCCGCTTCAGCAAGGAACAGCACTATGATGTACCATTTCACCAGGCTTCCAGCAAGAACGCTGACCTCTTTGCCGCCGATTGCAGCAGCGAGGTTTTGCTCGTCAATCCACTGGTCAACCCTGGTGCTCTGCAGCACCTTGATTACAATCTGCTTTATGATTTTTCCAATGATCCAACCGATTAGGATTATTATTGCTGCCCCAATCAGCGAGAGCAGTATTGGTATGCTGTCAAGAACTAGCTTTTCTCCGGCCGTTTGCAATGCTGTAACTGTACCTGTAACTATGTCAGTGACCATGTCGCCATTAACCATAAATTGAATCACCACAAGGAGAAAGGCTTTATTGTTTTTAAATGTTCTGCATCAGTTCGTCAATTGCCCTGTGCAAATCGTCCAAAGTCGAATTATTTGGGATAGTGTGGTCTGCGCCCTCAATCACTGCCTTCAAATCGAACTTTTCCAGGTTGTGCCTGTCCCTTGCAAAAAAATCGGCCCTGCTTTGGGGGTCACTCTGGGTTTTCCTTTGAAAGCGGTTTTCCTCGCCTGCCTCAACCGCAATTAGGGTAAACCTTTCCAGGTTGCTTTTCAGGAATTCAACCTCTGCAACTGACTGTATTCCTGAAAAGATCGCCCTTTCAAATTTTTCACGCCTTGCAGTTTCAAGAACTTTCCTTGCAAGCACATCCTTGCCTTGCATTTTCCTTATCTCAACGCCGAGCATTGACCTTTCCATCTTTGAATCAGGCCTGCCCTGCTTTTCAAGCTCGGCTGCAAGCACCTCGCTCAGAACAAGCTTGCGGAAGCCGTACCTTTCCACAAGGTAGTCTGCAACCGCATCCTTTCCAGAGCGGGCCAAGCCTGTAACTGCAATCCCAAACATCTGCAAAAAGAGGGCAGGGAAGTAATTAATAATTTAATTCAGGAAAAAAAATTAGAATATATAATGCAAGCAAAAGGGGGCAAACCCAAAAACCAATTCCCCTTATAATAAAAAGAAATAAAAAGCCCATTCAGCGCAAGCTGAATGGGCTCAAGTGCAGCCGGAGTTCCGGCTTTTACATTCCCATGTCCATGCCGCCCATTCCGCCTGGCGGCATTCCGCCTGGCGGCATTCCCTTGCCTTTGCTGGTTCCGGCAATTATGTCGTCTATCCTCAGGATCATTTCTGCCACTTCTGCCCCTGAGGTAATTGCCTGGGTTTTCACTGAAAGGGGCTCAATCACGTTTGCATCCTTCATGTTCATTATTTTTTGTTTGAATACGTCAACGCCCATGTGCTTTCCGTCCTTTCCCTTGTGCTTTGCCCTCAGGTTCACAATGGTGTCAAGTGGGTCCATTCCTGCAGTTTCTGCCAGTGTTCTGGGAATTTCCTCAAGCGTGTCAGCAAATGCCTCAATTGCAAGCTGCTCCTTGCCGCCAATGGTTTGGGCAAACTCCCTCAACTTTACAGAGGCCTCCTCTTCAATGCTGCCTCCGCCACTCACAATCTTGCCGTCCTTCAAAGCGTCGGCAACGCTCATCAGGGCATCGTGGACAGCCCTTTCAACCTCGTCCACAAGGTGCTCTGAGCCGCCTCTCACAAGCACTGAAACGCTCTTCGGGTTTTTGCATCCCTCAACGAAAACCATTTCGTCTCCTGCAATCTTCCTTTCCTCCACAAGGGCTGCGTTTCCCAAATCAGAGGCTGTTAAATCATTGATCCTTGAAACAACCTTTCCCTTGGTTGCTCTTGCAAGTGCCTTCATGTCAGACTGCTTAACCCTTCTTACAGCTGAAATGCCCTCCTTTGCAAGGAAGTGCTGTGCCAAGTCATCAATGCCCTTCTGGCAAACAACAAAGTTGGCTCCGGACTTCTTTATTGCCTCAACCATTTTCCTTAGCATTGTTTCCTCCTGGTCAACAAATGCCTGAAGCTGGTCAGGGCTTGTAATCTCAATCTTTGCGTCTGTTTCAGGGCTCTTTATTTCAAGGGCAACGTCAAGCAGCGCAATCTTTGCGTTCTTGACCTTCTTGGGCATGCCTGAGTGCACCATTTCCTTGTCAATTATTATGCCCTGCACAAGCTTGCTTTCATTCAGGGCTGCGCCCTGCTTCTTCTCAACCTTTACATTGTCAATGTCAATTGTTACCTTGCCTTCATCCTCCTCTGCAACAGCTGTGATTGCATCAACAATCAGGTCAGCAAGGTCCTCTGCTGATTCTGCAACCTTGCCTGTCATTGAGGTAAGGGCGATTTTCCTGAGGGTTTTTGAGTCTTTGGGGGAAACCGTGTCTGCAGCCTCAGCCATTATCTCCTTTGCCTTCTTGGCTGCCTGCCTGTATCCCTTGATTATAATGCTTGGGTGTATTTCATCGTCCAAAAGCTTTTCAGCGTTCTTCAAAAGAGTTCCTGCAAGAACCACTGCTGTTGTGGTGCCGTCTCCAACCTCCTCGTCCTGGGTTTTTGCAACCTCCACCATCATCTTTCCTGCCGGGTGGTCAATGCTCATCTCATCAAGGATGGTTGCGCCATCGTTTGAGATGGTTACATCCCCCAAGTCATCTACAATCATCTTGTCCATTCCCTTTGGGCCGAGAGTGCTCTTTACTGCATTGGCCACTGCCTTTGCAATAAGTATGTTTATCCTTTGGGCATCCCTGCCGCGAGTCCTCTTTGTTCCCTCAGTGAGGAAAACAACAGGCTGTTGTGTTGCTTCTGCCATAATTCAAACTCCTCCATGAAAGTTTACTTTTTTTAAAAAGAAAAATAAGTAAAAAATTGATGGATATAAATGTTTAAAAAACAACATGTTCTGATGGATATATGCGCCTATTTTTCAGCATTATATTGTAATAGAATCTGCTTCTGAAAAGCCTTTAAAACCCTTTATTTTCCAGCTTTTTTCAGCAGCCTGAGGATTATTTCCTCGTATGTTTCGCCTTTTTTTCCCAAATCCTTCAATTTGTCTCTTGTTTCCGGGGTTAGTTGGATTGTTGTTGTTCCTTTTTCTTTTGTCATCCGCATCGCCTTTTTGTTTGATGTAAATAGGTTTCTATAGAATCTATTTATAAGTATAGCTGAAAATAGCCGCTACTACAAATATAAAGGAGAAGCCCTGCTTTTTTCTTTAAAAGGTGTTGTTTTGAATGGAACTGGTTTGGTTGGTTGCAATGCGCTAATTGTTTATGTTGAGTCTGGGCGTGAAAAGCAGTGCTTTGGCTTGATTACCAGCTGTGATACTGTTTTTGTTTGTGTTCGGACTGAGGGCAATACTTTGTTTATTCCTGTTAATTCAATTCAAAAGATTAAGCTTAGGCAGACACAGAAAGGAGGTGTTGGGCAATGAAAATTTTGAGCAAGAACTTGTTTCCTTTGAAGAACGGGCACTTGTTCGCAGTACTTGAAGTAACTGGAAGAAAGGGTGAAAGGCTTTCTCTTGCAGAGCAGGGCATTTCAAGGCCGTTGATTTTCTTTCATGAGGCCCCTGATTCAATGGTTGAATGCTCTTACTTCAAAGAACAAAAATGCATTGAATTAGGCGGGGCAGAACAAGAGTCCGAGAGAACATTGTACTTGATTACAGACAAAGAATGAATGAAATTTGTGGTGTGGTTTGTTGTGGCAGAGAATGCAAAGCATTATAATTATCAGTCGCTTTTCTCGGAGTTTTGTGCTTTGAGGAAGCGTTTTGAGAGGTTTGCAGAAAACTTTGAAACTTTCACAAAAAACGAGCCAGTCTCAGTTTTGGACAAAAAGGCGGAGCAAGCATACGAAATGATTCAACGAAAGGGTTTCTTTTCAAGCAATGACACAGAATATTTAGGTGTTAAAACAAAAAGCAGGCGCTCCCGCTTGTTCGAAAAAATCTGCGACCGACACTCTAACGTGAGATTAAAACCGTCAAAAAGCGGTAAAGACAACAGGCAAATAACAGTAGCATATTTGAATGAAGAAAGCCTGAAAGAGTTTGAGAAGGCTCCGGATGAAGAAATAAGGAAACTAACCCAAAATCCTGTTTCAAAAAAGCAAATTGCTGATGCTTTTGGAGTAAGTGAGGATGATGCCCAGCATCTTGTAAGCAGGCTGGTTGGAGAAAACAAGCTGTACATGGATTCTTTTGGAAAGTACAAGTGGTGTGGAAAATGAAGAACAGTATAAGAATGAGAAGGATATGGAAGGGAGGGGAGACCCCCTACCCCCTCTACCCTATTACTATACTAACCCTACTATACTACCCTGCACGGTCGCAAACACCCTTGCACCCCTTTGCAACCAAGGGAGGCAGTTAAATGAACGGTGTTATTCCAAAGGCGTGGGTGCGAAGGGAAGAAATCCTGCGCATTGTTGAAAACCTTGGAACTGCCCGCATCAGCAAGGTAGAACTGGCCAGAAAATACGGTGTTTCTCCAAGGCAAATAACAAAGGATTTTGAAGCAATAGCCGACAGAATATCCAAACCAAACAAAAAAGAACTTTGCTTCAACATAAACATAGTTTTTGAGTTTGCCATCAACAAGCTGCTTGAAATTGCGAGAACCGAAAACCTCAAGCCCATGGAAAAAGTCAAAGCCATACACTACCTGGTTAATGCGGTTGACAAGAAAATCGACAGCCTGATAAAACTCGGCTTAATCAAGCCAACTGAGGAAAACATTACAGTTCAACACCACCCAAACTCAGCCCTCTACGAACACATAGTTCAAGTTGCAAGAAAATTAAGGGCGCGAAAAAACAAGAACAAAAAATTATGTTTAAAACAGTCCTGAAAAGTCCCGTTTTGAAAAAAAGTTCCTATGTGAGTAGAGGTTTAACCTCTCCAGTTTGTGCTCCAGCTTTAGCATTTAAGGATTTTTTTTGGACTGTAAAAATACTGCTTACTTTTTTTTATTTCCGTTTTGTTTTAACCTGCCATGGTCTGCGTTTTAGTTCTCTTTGTGCGGCTTGGTACTGCTTTGGGTTGTTCAGGTTTATAACTGGTTTAGAGAGTCTTACGCCTGTTCGGTGGGTTGCAGCGTGTTTTAAAAACCGCACGTACCGTACTCCCTTGTATCTTGAAAAAGGGTTGCCTTTTTTGGCGAATCCTTCCAGTGTTCTTTTGTCGGCTGTCCACCCTGTTTCGTCTACCATGCCTGGTTTTTTTCCTTTTTTTCCTATTAAGTCAAAGCTCCAGAATACTTCAAATGGCTTTCTTGCTTGTTTTGCGCGCCTTGCTAAAGCGGTAATTGTCGAGTCTTTGTAAATGTTGTCCCCGTAAACAAACAGGCCGCGTTGACCCGGTTTAATCTGTTTTGCAAGTTCTCCGTATACGAATTTCCAGTCGGTTCTACCTCCTATTTGTCGTGCTGCGGAAAAAACCGGGATATTTTTTATGCCATGTGCAGCCAGATATTCCTGTAATGCCTTTGTGTTTTCTCCAGCGGCAATGCGGATGTCGCCAACGCCTGCGTTTTGCAGTTGCAATATTAGACGACCCAAGGGAGTTTGTGTTAAAGGCTGTTCTGGATTGCCCGGGATTGGTAGCAGGTGCTTAAGTCTGCCTTCCATTCTTTTTGCCATGCCCCCGGCCAGAACTATTGCCACTGTTTCCATTCTCATTCCTCTTTTGCTTGTTGTTCCAGTGTTTTTATTAATGAAATTTCTTTTTTAATTAATGGTGTCTTTTCTTTGTTTATGTTTACCTCAATTACAAAAGGTTTGTTAAGTGCAAGTACTGGTTTTATTTTTTCAATTGTTTCAGGACTCGATTCTGTCAGCAGAGCATGATCCGCATTACCTGATTGTGCGGTCGCGTTCAGGTGAATGTATTCAATTTTTTTGTCAAACATTGAGATGAATTCTACTGGCTTTGCCCCGTTGGCCATTGCATGGTTCACATCAAAACAAAAGCCAAAGCCACCCCACTTACTGAAAAACTTCTGGAACTCACCTGGAAACTGCCAGCCCTTTCTCGTTTTCCCGTCAGGCAAGTTCTCAACACAAACATTAAGTCCGCTTTCAACCAGAACGGAGAAATCGCTTACATGATTCGGGTGGAATGTAATTTGTTTAAGTGTTACTTGGCTGTTTATCTTTCTTATTTTTTGCATGATTTCTCTGGTTTCGCCGTTTCTGCCATAGTCTAGGCCGATTACTGGCGCGTGCAGAGTGTTGAATTGCAGGGCGTCAAGGAACTTTATGGATTCCTCGTCTAACGTGAATTCATCGAGTTCCTGTTTCAGCATGAAACACAGTTCTATTCCCTGTATTTGTTCCCCAAATTGTTTCTGAATGAGTTTTATTGCCTTGCTGGTGTTCTCACAGGCCTGCCTGACGCTGCCTGTTGAAATGCTTATAATCATGCCAAGATTAGTGGCTCGAAACCTTATTAACAATATTCAGGCAAAAAGTTTGTTGGTTGCAATGTCTTTAAATATTCGCAATGCAGTGAAGGCGGATTTGCCTCCCTGTGCCAGGATTCTGATTGAAGAGTTTTCCAAGCAGGGCGAGCAGTGGAACAAAGAGTCTGCTGCTGCAAGGCTCTCTGAGCTGCTGGATGACAACCCTGGTTTGTGTTTTTGCCTCGAACTTGAGGGAGAAATAATTGGCCTCCTCTTCTGCGAAAAATTCAGTTATGTAAAAGGAACCTATTTGTGGCTTTCAGAGTTTGCCATAACCTCGGAACACCAGGGAGAGGGCCATGGCCTGGAAGCCCTGAAATTCATTGATGAGCTGGCCAAAAAGAAGGGCTTCAATGTCCTGATTCTCGCAGCCAACGAGAAAGAGAAAGCATTCAGCTTTTATCAGAAATTTGGGTTTGAGGCAACAAATTACCGGTTTATGGAGAAAGATGTCTGAGCAGCCGCTATTTCCACAGTGCCAACTCTTTGGTTAACTCGTCTATTTCTTTTGTTGGGCCAAATATTGCTGTCCCGTAGTACTTTATGTTTTCTTCTTTTGTTTTTGCTATTGCCGCCTGCAGTTCTTCATCTGTGTACTCTGTGTAACCCTGTTCCGGAAAGTCCACTACAAGCAGGCCAGCGTTTCCTTTGGCTTCATTAACGATTTGCCTTATTTTTTCTGATTCAGCTTTCAGAATGATAAATGGGTACTTTGAGAGCCCTTTGTGTGTTGTGCCCGATGCATCCGTTAACTCTTCTTTTCCCATTACATCAACAGCATTTTTTCCTATTGAAAGAGCTAAATGTGCCAGTGTGTTGAACGCTATGCCTGAAGACAAGTTTTCATCAAGTACTGCGACAGTTTTCTCTCCAAGCATTTTAGGTGATCTCCTTAATTTTGCTTTCCGGTATTCTCCACGTTTTGTCTAGGCTATGTTTAATCTTCCATTTATTCTATTGACAAGTCCTTAACTTCGATTGGGTTTTTTTGTGAATGGCTTTTTCCATGACCTCTAGGAACTGGCTTATGGTTTTTTTGTTTACGGTTCCAATGTTTGCGATGTGCATTGCTTTCCCTGTCAGCGGCCCTTTGCCCGGATAGATTACAAAGCCGTTCTTTTTCAGTGTTTTGTGAAGCTTTTTGTACTTCACTCCTTTTGGAATCATTACATATGCAACGATGTTGGAGCGGAGTTCTTCCGGCAGGCAGAATTCCATGCCAAGTTTCTGCAGGCCTTTGCGGAGCATTTTTGCATTCTGCTTGTATTTTTGAATCCTGTTTTTTACTCCTTCCTTTAACAGGTTGTCGAGGGCCTTGTTTAATGCAACAAACAAGGGGATTGCTGGAGTAAAGGGAGTTTGGTTGTGTTTTTCCTCATACTCATAATGTTTTATGAGGTCCAGGTAGAAGCATCTTGGCAGAATGTCTCTGATTTTTTTTATTGCAGCTTTTTTTGCACACACTATTCCGAGTACCGGCATTGCCTGCAGGGCTTTTGCTGCTGTTCCGGTGGCAAAGTCAATGTGGTCTTTTACAACGTTTACCGGTTCTCCGCCAACAGTGCTGATTGAGTCCACTATGAATATTTTTTTGTATTTTTTTGCCAGCAAGCCGATTTCGTGCACTGGATTCATTATTGCAACGCTTGTTTCGTTGTGGGTCAGTGTTATGGCTTCGATTTTTTTGTCCTTTTTTAGGGTGCTTTCAACTTTGCCGGTTTTTATTGGTTCGCCCCATTTATATTTCAGGTGTTTGTACGGGATTTTGTGTACTTTAGCTATCTCTGCAAATCTTTCCCCAAAACTGCCGTTGCTGATGATAAGCGCTTTTTTTCCTCTGTGGATGTTTGCTGCCATGACTGCTTCCATGGCGCTTGTCCCGCTGCCAGTGAAAACTAGTGCCGAGTACTCCTTTTTGTTTGCTCTGAACACTTTCAATAGCTTTTTTCTGATTTGTTTCAGGAGTTCAACAAATTCGGGTTCGCGGTGCCCGATGTCTTTGTATTCTGCAACCGCTTTTCTGACGTTTTCTTCAATGTTGACAGGCCCTGATATAAACAGGTGGTCTTTTTTCAATTCAACGCATCTCCTTACTCATATGTTCTTTTTTTAACTCCGTTTTTTGCGTTATTCAGTGCTTCTTGGTAGAGTTTTTTTCCCTGTTCGGTTGGGTAGTCTGCGTTCAGGCAGGCCATGCACAGGTTGTTGGCTGGCAGGCCTATGGCTTTTGGTATTTCGTTTACAGGAAGGTAGATTAGTGAGTCCACTCCGTAATCTTTTGCAAGTTTTTCACTCTCTTCTGTTGTTATTCCTTCCTGAATGCTTTTAACGTAGGGTGCAGCAAGCAGTTCTTTTATTGTTGACATGTCTATTCCATAAAAGCAGGGGCCGAGTATTGGCGGGCAGGCTATTCGGAGGTGAATTTCCTTTGCCTTTCCATGCTGTCGTATTCTCTGCACCAAACCTTTGGTTGTTGTGCCTCTGACAAGGCTGTCCTCCACCAGCAGCACTTTCTTGTCTTTCAGGACAGATTTCACCAGGGAATATTTTTCTTTTACTTTTTGTTCCCTGTTGTCTGTCTCAATAAATGTCCTGCCTATGTACCTGTTTCTCATTACTCCTTCTTCGCTTGGAACTCCGAGTTCGAATGCAAGCGCGTCCCCGATCGGCTTTGCGGTATCGGGCACCGGCACTACTATGAATTCTTTGTCGATTTTTTGTGTTTCGTATTTGGCAAGTGTTTTTCCCAGGTTTCTCCTTGCTTCATAAACGTTGCTTCTTTCGATTGTAGAGTTTGGGCTGGCGAAGTATATCCATTCGAACATGCAGTGTGCTGTTCTGGTTGATTTTGCAAAGCGCTTTTTTTCTATTGCACCGTTTGACGCAATGATTATTTCCCCGGGTGCAACGGATTCTGTTTTTATTTCGCCGTCTGTGTTGAATGCCACGCTTTCTGATGCAGCCAGGAAATCGTTGTCTCTCATTCCATAGGAGAGTGGCTTGAATCCGAGCGGGTCCCTCAGTACAGCGAGTTCGCCGTCAGCGTTCAGGTAAACAAGGGAGTATGCGCCGTCAATTGTTTCGCTGATGCCTGAGAAAACGTTTTCCAGAGCCTGCTTTTTTTCTCCGACCATTTGCTTGCTGATGAAGTGCATCAACAGTTCTGTGTCGAGTTCTCTGACCATTCTGTAGCTTGCTTTTTTGAGTTCTTCTTTCAGCTCTTTGTAGTTTGCGATGTTTCCGTTGAAGGCGAAACTGAACCATTTCCAGCTTCTGCCGTGGTGCCTTTCGAATGGCTGGGCGTATCCTTCATCGTCTGCTCCGGAAGTAGCGTATCTCAGGTGCCCTATTCCGTTGCTGCCAGCGTACTTTTTCATTATTCCAAGAAACTTTTCCCTTCGGTATGTTTTGAACGCGTTGTCAACTTTGCCGAGCTTTTTGTATGTGTCAATCAGCTGGGTTCTGTCCGGGTTGTATGTTGTTATTCCTGCGCTCAGCTGGCCCCGGTGCTGCTGTTGCAGCAGCATTTTGTACAAGTTTAAGGCAGCATGTTTTTTGGGGCCTGGGTTGTGCAGTGAAACTGCTGCAAGCGCGCATTCCTCCTTTATTTCGTCTCCCAATCTAAATGCCTCCTAGTTAATTAAACGAGTTTTTTGTCTTTTAATGCTTTCTTTATTACGAGGATTCTGACTTTGTCTTCTTTTGCGATTATCTGGTGCCTGTCGTTTGGCGATAATACTAGAATGTCGTTTTGCTTAAAACTGTATTCTTTTGAGTTGACTCTTGAAACCGCTTTGGTCAGAAAGTATATGAATTCGTTTACCTTTTCGTGATAATGCTCCTGTTCCACGACTCCTTCGGGTATTTCAACGTAGATTATTACCAGATTTTTTCCTTCCTCCGTGATTGGCTCGTTGCAGGTCCTGTAAATGAACCTTCCGTCCGCGCTTTTTTCTTGCTCTGTTTCATCGAATCTTATTATTTTCATTCCAGTTCCTCCTTTGGGCTTATTTCAATTACATTCATTCCTGCCGCTCCGGCTGCTTTGATTCCTTCTTTTGAGTCTTCAAAAACAAGGCACCCGGCAGGATTTACCTTTAGTTTCTCTGCTGTGAGCAGAAATATTTCAGGGTCGGGTTTCCCGTTTTTTATATGCTCAGCGCCGGTTATTACGTCAAAAGCATTAAGGATTCTGAGGTTTTTAAGGATTGGTTTGATGGTTTCTATTGATCCGGATGAGGCCACTGCAAGCTTGCATCCTTTAATCCGCCTGATGAACTTGGCAACTCCTTTGTATGGCCTGATTTTGTGCAGGCTTTTCTTGTAAATGTTGTTTTTTCTTTTCAGTGCTTTTTCTGTGTCAAATTTTATGTGCTTTGCTTTTGAAATGTTTTGCAGCAACTCTATGCTGGTTCCGCCTCTCGCATTTGAGAAATCTTTTAGGGATATCCTGATTCCCTGTTCCCCTAGTGCTTTTTGGTATGCGTTGAATTCGCATTCTGCGCTGTCCACTATTACGCCATCCAGATCAAAAATTATTGCTTTTATTTTTTGTTTCATGTTTATCAGTCAAACAAGTGGGTTGTGTTTACTACGATGTCAGCGTTTCTTATTGTGGGTTCAATGTATCTCCTGTATGATGTAAGCTGGGCTTCGAAGAAGTATTTGTTCGAGCGGTATATTCCATGCGCTCTTTCTGCTGCGTCTCTTTTTGAAACCCTCTGGTATTTTTTCTCTTCTCCGGTAAACACAAAAACCCCGCAGTCAATTGCCCGTCTCAGTTCTTTTCTCAGCGCATAAATTCCCTCCACGAGCAGTATGCCCTGCTGCATTGGCTCCACGCGCCGGCTGTTTCTGATTATTTCCCCGTTGCTGTGGTCGTAAAAGTGCTTTTGCACGGGTCTGCCCTGTTTTAAGGCTTCTATGTGTTCTAACAGTGTCTGGAAATCGCTTAGCACAGGGTCGTTGCTTATTTCAAAAATCATTAAGTTTTCCCTGCTCATCCTTCCCTTTCTTTTCAGCTCTTGCACTTTTTTCTTTCGTTCTCTTCTCGACATCTTGTAGTAGTCGTCCATTGCCAGAGTCCTGACTTCCACGTGGTCTCCCAGCAACTTTGTTATTTCCGAGGCCAGAAATGTTTTTGCTGTGCCCTCTGCGCCTCCGATTCCAACAACAAAAACCTGTTTTCGTGGAGAGTGTTGCAGGAAAGCGCGGTAACTTTGGGCTATTGCATCTGTCAGTGGTCTGACCGCTTGTGATGGCGTTGCCTCGCCTTTGGCGAGATTAAGATATCTTGCTCCTGGTTTGATTTTTACTCTTTTTGGGAGTTCGGGCAAATGCCCGCGCATCTTTTTTCGTGCTTTTCCTCTTCCTGAGAACCGTTCAGCGAGTTCTCCGGCCTTTGATATCCAGCTTCGTTTTTTTGGCATTTTTTTGTTCACCGCAAGAAAGTTAATTCATAAATTGTCCATAATGTTATTTAATAGAACTATTCCCCGCAGGTATATTGCTTTTGCTTTTTCTTCGTTTGCCAGATGAAACGGCATCATGCTTGCAAAGTGGCATGCTTCTGCAAACAACGATTTGGTTTCCCATTCGGGGTCTTCTTTTATCTGCCTGAAGCCGCATTTTTCAATTAATTTTCTGAAATTTTTGTTTATGTATTCATAAGATTGATTCCTTTCTATTTCCAGCTCAGCACAAATGTTTTTATCGTCCCATATTTGCAAGTTGAATTTGTTGTCATGCAGTGCATCGTACATTCCGTGGAAAGAGTGGTAGAGCTTTCCCACGTCATAGGTGTATGCTGCTCTTTGGAAGGCTGCCGGGTCCAAAAGTTTGAAGCAGGGTTTTTTTGATTGTGAAAAAAGGATATTGCCAAAGTGCAAGTCGCCGTGAATCATGTTCAATTGTAGGGGTGAAAGCTTTGAGATTAGGGCCTTGTTGTTTTCCAGCTCTGAAATTATTTTTGGAGCATTGTCGTATAGTTCTCCGTTAATTCTTATTTTTCTCTCGTTTATCAGTTTCTCGAAATCCTTGCAGTAACTTATTGTTTCCTTGTGTCTTTTTTTAATTCTGTTAATGTGGAATTGCTGAATATAGTTTCCGGTTTTTTCTGACGCATTCCTCGTGTATATTTTTTCGAAAACGAGTTTAAGGAGCTTGCTAACTATATCATCAGCTGTCTTGTGCTTTATTCCTTGGCATTGGAACAAATCGTTTAGGGTGGCGTATTTGTTGTAATGGGGCGCTATGTAAAAAGGGCATTCGCTGTTGAGGCTGTAATAAACAATCTCCGGGAACAGGTGCGAAAGTTTCTTGTCTAAACCAAGCAACCATCTGATTTCCCTGACAAGCTTGTCTCGCCTGTACGAGTGGTCGTATTTGATGACAAAGTTCTTTTTTTCTTCCTGGCCAGTCTTGCCCGCGTTGACTAACAGGCTTCTGTGCAGTATTTGTGATTTGGCAAGAGAACCGCTTCCATTCATCAACTCCTTTATTTTCCAGCCGTCTGTTACTGTAATATCCTTATGTTCCTCCCTGAACACTATTCTCTTTTCTTTGGTGTTCTTGACAAAGTCCAGTAGCCGGCAGAGGTTTGGGGGGTAATCTTTGCTGAGAAAACATTTTTCCTTCATGTGCTGCACCTTTATGAAATAATTAGACCGGGAATTCGAGTCTGTGGTTTTTGTAAGAGTTTTTGATGTATGTCAGGAATCTGTCGAGTTCGTTGACCCATTGGTGGCTGATTTTGTAGTGGTGTTTGTCCTGTTTTTCCAGAACGTTTTCTTTCAGCATTCGTCTGATTGTTTTGTGTGCTCCCTGGTAGGATATGGGGTAGGAGTATCTAGCGTTAAGCCTTTTGTGCAGGGCTGTGACTGAGAGAGGCCATTCCTCGCACAGTGCTTGTATTATCAGCTTTGGAGCTTTTGTTCTTTCGTTTGTTAATGAGAGCGGATTGTAATACATTAGTATAATCTCCTGTCTGGGGATTTATATACCTGCGGTTGAATTTTCTTCAACGAAAATGTTGATTTTTGTTTTTGGTTTTTCAGCTGCGCTCCCGGGTCGTGAAACCAGACAGGAGCGCAGCTGACAGGATTCATAAGAATCCTGTGTAAGACTTCTTTCCGGGGATAATATATGCCTGCGGTTGAAAAATTTTCAGCAAAAAAGTTGTCTTTTAGTCCCATTGTTTTCTCAGTTCTCCTGTTTTTGTTTCCAGCTTTTCTTTCTCCAGGTATGCCTGTTTTGTCTGCGCCCCGAACCTTATAAGCTGTTCAAGCCATTCAATGTTAAGCTTGTAGTTCCTCTCCTCCTTGAGCAGGATGTTCTGGCTTACCAGTTTGTTTAGTGCTTTGTGTGTTGCCTGGAATGAAACCTCTTTGCCGTGTTCGTTGCGAAGCTTCCAGTGCAGTGATTTCAATGGCAAGGGCCATTCCCTGCTCAGGACATGCACCGCTGTTTCTGCTATTGTTTTGTCTTTTGCTGTCCTTACCTGCGGCAGTTTTATTGTGTCATCCTGTTCGTCTGAAACCATTTTGTGTCTATTAAAAGATTGTGGAAACCGTTGTTTTTAAAGATAACGAATTGACTATAAATCGTTAAGTATTATTTCATTATAACTTAACGGTTTATGGTTTTGAGGGCTTTTTCCCAGTACATCTGGCTTTTTTTGAAAAGTTAGTTTTATATAAGAGGTTGCTTAACTATTTAGTGAAATGGCTGCTTCAAAGAAAACAAAGCCTGTTTTGTCTGATACCGAGCTTAAGCTTGTTAACGACATGGTCAAAAAAGGCACGTTCACAGTTAAGTACAGCGACCTTGCCAGGGGCCTGAAGATGACTAAAACAGGGGCTTACCTTGCTGTTGACAAGCTAAAGAAGAAAGGAATTTTGCGCAGGGTCCAGCCTGAGTTTGATCTGGAGAAACTCGGCTATGATTTTACCGCGTTCGTTTTGATTAAAATTGATCCTGTGAATGTTCCGGGCCTTGCAAAAAAGTATAAAAAGAACAAGTTTGTTACCTCAATCTACGAGGTTTCGGGGGAATTTGATTTGCTTTTTATCTGCAAGTTTAAGAGCCATAGTCAACTCCAGCAGATTCTTAATGAGCTGCGGGATGTTGAGGCTGTTGCGGGCATAGATTACCACACTTCTTTTACTCCTTTTAAAGAGGAGCTGAATCCCTGGCCGGT
>JAFGDB010000035.1 GCA_016932355.1 Candidatus Iainarchaeum sp.
ACAAGCCCTGTTTTTGCAAAGAGGGATGCGGCAATGCTTGCATATGTTCCGCTTCCGCCCAGTGTTTTTTCTGCCTTTCCAAAAGGCGTCTTGATTGAGTCAAATGCAACTGTTCCAACCACAACACATTCAACCATTTTCCTGCACCTTTTTTTCCCAGCAATTCATTCAGGGTTTTCTTCATTCTCCTTTTTTCTCGTTTATCCTTTTCAGGGCCTTTTCCGCATTGTCAATGTTTTCTTTTAGTGCACCGTTTGCATCTATTGTGAGAAGCAGCCTTTTCTCCCTGTAGTGGCTTATTAATGGCTCGGTTTTTTTCCTGTATGTTTCAAGCCTCATTTTGATGATTTCGGGCTTGTCATCGTCCCTTTTCACAAGCTTTCCAGAGCAGCCATCGCACTTTCCTTCCTCTTCCGGCGGCACGTTCTTGAGGTTGTATACCTTGCCGCACTTGCTGCACTGCACCCTGCCTCCAAGCCTTTCAATTATTGTGTCATCGCTTGCCTCTATGTCAAGCACTGCATCAAGTGCAATTCCGAGCTTTTGCATTATTGATTCAAGCATTTCAGCCTGCTTTATTGTCCTTGGAAACCCGTCAAGAATAAAGCCCTTTTCCTTTCCCATTGAGGCAAGCTTGTTTTCAACAATGCTTGCAACTGTTTCATCGTCTACATATTGCCCTGCGTCCATTATTGCCTTTGCCTTTTTTCCGAGCTCTGTCTGGCTTTCAACCTCCTCCCTCAAAAGGCTGCCTGTGCTTATCTGCGTTATGCCAAATGCCTCTGCCATTGCCTGTGCAATTGTTCCCTTGCCTGCCCCTGGAGGGCCCAAAAAAACCAACCTGTAAATCAAGCTCAAACCTCCGGATTCAATTTCTATTGAATTAATTTCTTAAGCCTTTTATATGCTTTCCCTGCGACAAATGCCCATGCAATGTTGCTGAAAAGCAGCGCAACTATGACCCCCCTCACAGCCGGTTCAGGCATTCCTGCAAGCAGGTCTGTGTAGTAAAGCCATGGCGCTTGAATTGCAAATGCCCCAAGCACTGCAAGAGCAATATGGGCTCTTTTTGCAAAAATTCCCGTAAAGAACCCAAGCATAATGTTGCCTATTATGATGTATGGGTTTCCCAGTGCAATTGCAGTGTAAACGCTTCCAAACGCTCCTGAAAGTGCACCTCCCCATTTCCCGTACATCATGGCTGCGAGGAAAATGAGGATTTGGAAAAGGTGGAATTTGAACCCAAGGCCTGTGTCAAGCACAATCATCCCAAGCACGTTGGGGAATACTGCAAGGAATGCGAGCATCAGCGCTGACTTGTGCGAAAACTCCATTCCAAAAACGTTTTTGTACAATTGCATAACAAAGAAAGGCAGGAATTCTATTTTAAATTTTTTGGCTTAGCCTTTTCCAGAATTTGCTTCATTTTTTTGCCGAGAACCCTGAAATCTATTACAAACTGGTCTTTTGAGGCAGAGAATGACCTTACCTTTTCCTTTCTCAGTATGCGCACCCTCCTTTTCTGGGCTTTTGCAGCATTTTTAATCTTTTCCAGCGTTTCCTTCAAGCCCTTTTCCCTCTCCACAAACGCGTAGAAGTGGATTGTTCCGCCCTTTGGCTTAATTGCAGCAAAGGCCTCTTTGAGGAAACTGCCCCCTTCCTTTGGGAGGGGCATTGCAACCCTGTCGCACTTTCCCTTAATTCTGTGAACCTGCTTTTTTACATCCCCCTTGATTGCCTCAACCTTTTTCTGGCACTTGTTCAGGGTGATGTTTTCCTGCATTGCCCTGAATGCATTTGGGTTTAGCTCTATTGCGTATGCCTTTTCCATTGGGCTGTTCCTTGCGAACACTATTGGGAATGGCCCAACCCCTGCGAAGAACGCAGCAATCACTTCACCGCTCTTTATGAGCTTTGCAATCCTCTGCCTTTCTGTTGCAAGCCTTGGGCTGAAGAAAACCTTTCCCAGCTCAAATCTGAAAAGGCAGCCGCTTTCCCTGTATGTTGCCACTGTGTTCTTTTCACCTGCAATTACCTTCACTGGCTGAACCCTGTATTTTCCTTGGTGCTCTCCTGTCACCATGCAAACAGTTTTGAATTGCTTGTTAATTCCAAGCAGGGCTTCGCCAATAACCTTTGCCTTTTTCCCAAGCCCTTTCGGAATCTGAATTACTGCAATGTTGCCGTATGAATCAAAGGATGTGATAAGGTGCTGCATCTCTTTCCTGGAGAGCTTTCCCTCCAGTGTGTCCTTTAGATTGCGGGGCTGCTTTTCCCTTGACATAATAACCATATAAAAGGGTTAAGTTCTTTAAAATTCCTTCAATATGGATATTCAGCAAACCCTGTTTGACCTTTTTGGAAGGAGAATTGCAGAGTCCGGAACATATGGGGTTGTGGAGTACATTGTTTACGGCGCGGTAATGCTTGCCCTCTGCTTTTTTGTAATATTCCCTGTGCTTGACAGGAGAGGAATAAAATTCAACGCAAAGTTCATGCTTGCATTGCTCCCCTACATCCTGCTTGGATCTGCACTGCGCGTGCTTGAGGACATGCGCATCCTCCCCAGCTCCTGGAATCCCCTGGAGCCGGCATACTACCTTGTAACGCCTGGAATCTATCTCTTAATTGCGGCTGTTGCAATTGCCTGCCTCTTCATATCAATTGCAATTTCCAAATGCCTGAAAAAGGATTCCCTGAAAACATTCGCAGCCATTGGCTTAATCCTCGCTCTTCCGGTAACTGCATTTGAATTGCTCAGCTTCAAGGCCTGGCCTGGCTTCCTTGCGGTAATTGCACTTGTTATTGCAATCACAGGGCTTCTTGTGCTTGCCTTCAGGCTTCTCAGGCTGCAGCTTCTCAAAGATGGCCTTAACCAGCTTGCGGTTGCCTCCCAAGCTTTGGATGGAAGCGCAACCTTTGTTGCAACCCAGTTCTTTAAATGTGGGGAGCAGCATCCCCTGAGCGGGGCCTTCCTTGACCTTTTGCCAATCTCCTTCATAATTGTAAAGGTTGCACTTGTTCTCCTGATAATTTACTACGTTGACAGGGAAATAAAGAATGAAAACCTGGGGGGTTTCATTAAGGTAATAATTGCAGTGCTTGGGTTTGCAACAGGCCTCAGGGATGTTTTAACTTTGGGTGTGGGAACCTGCCTTTAGGGAACACTAAACCAGTTTTTTCAGCACCCTGTTCTTGCTTTCCACGCTGCAA
>JAFGDB010000036.1 GCA_016932355.1 Candidatus Iainarchaeum sp.
ACAGGCAATTGTAACAGAGATTGGGGTTTTCTCGCCGAGGGCATTCTCCCTTGAAATGTACGACAGGCTTGACTTGGGAACAAGGCAGGAAGCATTTTTGGGTTTGCTTGAAGCAGTCAGGAAGGGGGAGAAAAACTAAACCCCAAAATCCTTCTTCAAATTCCTCAAGTTCTCAGCAGGCTTCCCATCCTTGAAGACAGCGCTTCCTGCAACAAGGATGCCAGCGCCTGCAGCAAGCAGCCTTTTCCCATTCTGGGCATTGACACCGCAGTCAACTGAAATTAGGGCAGGGGAGTTTTCCTCAAGGATTTTTTCCTTAACGGATTTGATTTTTTCAAGGTTTTTCTCATTAAAGGACTGGCCTCCAAAGCCGGCGTCAGTTCCCATAATGAGAACAAGGTCAATTTCTGAAAGGAATGGAAAAACTGTTTCAGCACCAATATTATTATTTACAGCAAGGCCGACTTTGCAGCCAAGGGCCTGCACTGCCTTAATTGCTGCTTGAATGTCGGAAGCGGTTTCAGGATGGAAAGTGATTTGGTTGGAGCCTGCCTCAGCAAATCTTGAAAAGTAGCGCTCCGGCCTTGAAATCATCAAGTGCACATCAAAGAACATTTTGGTTTTTGGCCTTAGGGAGTTTAGCACTGGAAATCCAAAGGTAATGTTTGGAACATAATGGCCGTCCATTACATCAAGATGCAGCCATTCCGCTTCCCTCTCCAGTTCAGGGAGATGCTTTGCCAAATCACACAAATCAGAGGCAAGAATGCTTGGGGCAATTGTCTTCATACGAAATAAGGAAAAGAGCGCTATG
This sequence comes from Candidatus Iainarchaeum sp., assembly GCA_016932355.1. GTDB lineage: Archaea > Iainarchaeota > Iainarchaeia > Iainarchaeales > JAFGDB01. Next base: position 815 of record JAFGDB010000036.1, read on the forward strand.
TTTAAATATAAGATGAGGCAATATTATTAGCGGGTTTTTGGTGGGCTTTAACCTGAGGGACATTGTCTCTATAAGCGATTTCTCAAGGAAGGATATTGAAGCTGTCTTAGCGAAAGCAGCAGATATGGAAAAAACACCCAAATCCAAAAAGGACACAATCCTTAAAGACAAAAATGTTGCAGTCCTCTTCTTTGAGCCAAGCACAAGGACAAGGCTGAGCTTTGAAACAGCAGTAAACAACCTGGGAGGCAGTGTAATAGGGTTTGCGGATGCAGGGGTTAGCAGCACAAAGAAGGGAGAAAGCCTTTCACACACAATCAAAGTGATTAGCGGCTACGCTGACATGATTGTAATGCGGCACAGTGTGGAGGGGGCAGCAAGAAGGGCCGCAGAGGTAAGCAAGAAGCCGGTAATAAACGGGGGCGATGGCGCAAACCAGCACCCGACCCAAACCCTGTTGGACCTTTACACAATCAAAAAGCAGTTCAAGAAGATTGACGGAATAAACATTGGGCTGCTTGGCGATTTGAAGTATGGGAGGACAGTTCACAGCCTGATGTATGCATTTGCAAACTTTAAGAACGTGAAGGTTTACTGCATTGCACCAGATTCTTTGAAGATGCCAAAGAACATAATTGAGGACACTGCAGGAAACATTGAAATGAAGGAAACAAGCAAGCTGGAGGAGTTCCTGCCGGAGCTTGACGTGCTTTACGCAACAAGAATCCAGAAGGAAAGGTTTGTTGACGAGTTTGAGTATGAGCAGATAAAGAACGTGTTCATTTTGGGCAAGGACAATTTGAAGAACGTGAAGAAAGGTTTTAGGCTAATGCACCCCCTACCCATAGTGAATGAGATTAAAACAGAGCTGGATGGCAGTGAAATGGCGCTTTACTTTGAGCAGGCAGAGAACGGCATTCCGGTGAGGGAAGCCCTGCTTGCAATGCTAAAGGGCGTGAAAAAATGAAAAAGCTCAAGAGGGGCGTTGAATGAATAAGGATGATATCAGGCTGACTCCGATTTCAAACGGGACTGTTTTGGACCACTTGCCTGTTGGCACAGCCCTTAGGATAATTGAAATCCTTGGCCTTGAGAAGGCAGAGGATGCTGTCACAGTTGCAATAAATACTGAAAGCAAGAGCCTTGGCAGGAAGGACTTAATGTTCATTGAGGGAAAGGCCCTGACAAAAGAGGAAATTGACAAGATTGGGCTGATTGCAGAGAACGGAACAATGAACATAATTGAAAAAAAAGAGGTCAAGAAAAAGGAAAAAATTTCTTTGCCAAAGCAGGCATCTGGCCTTATTAAATGCGTTAACCCAAAGTGCATTACAAACATTGAAAGCTTGCCAACAAAGTTCACCTTAACGCAAAACCCGCTGAAGGCAAAGTGCCAGTACTGCGAGAAAACCATTTCAGGAGAGGAAATATTCAAGGCAATCCAGTAAGGCAGAAAAACTGGAATTCCAATCAGGGCAGGCAAGGCACAAAATTTAAATAAACAACCAATTTCAATTAATAGCGGGTTTAATTGCCTTTGAAAAAGCCTTTTTCACGGAAAAAGCTATGGGAAAAAAATGCAATTGCTTCGCAATTGCAAACTGATTTTGCAGGAATAAAGCTGGAAAACCCAACTGTTCTGGCTTCAGGCATTCTCGGAACAAGCGCAGAAATACTAATCAGGGCAGTGAAAGAGGGCGGAGCAGGCGCAGCAACAATCAAAAGCATTGGCCCGGTGGAAAAAGACGGTTACGCAAACCCCACAATTCTGGAGTGGGAGCACGGCCTGATAAACGCTGTGGGATTGCCCTCACCAGGGTATGAGAATATTGAGCAGGAGCTGGCAGAGCTTGAAAAGTCAGGCATTCCGCTGATTGCATCAGTTTATGCGCACGACATTGAGGAATATGCAAAGATTGCTGCTTTTGCAGCAAAGTACAAGCCGGCAATGATTGAACTGAACATGTCATGCCCTCACAGCAAGGGGGAGGGAATGCCATTTGGCATTAAGGAGGACATTGCAGGCGATGTTGTTAGGGCGGTTAAAGGGGCAGCAAGGCAAATTCCAGTAATGCCAAAGCTGACACCGCAGGCTTTGAACATTGCCTCCATTGCAAGCGCTTGCGAAAAAGCAGGGGCAGACGCAATCTGCGCAATCAACACCCTGGGCCCTGGCATGGTCATAAACATTGAGGCAAGAAAGCCAATGCTTGCAAACAAGTTTGGCGGCATTTCAGGGCCAGCCATAAAGCCAATTGCTTTAAGGTGCGTTTACCAGATTTATGAGGCAGTAAAGATTCCAGTCCTTGGAATGGGCGGAATTTCAAATGGAAGGGATGCAATTGAATTCATCCAGGCAGGAGCAACAGCAGTTGGAATAGGGTCTGCTGTGCATTACCATGGAGTTGGAGTTTTCGGCAAGGTCTGCAGGGAAATGGAGCAATGGATGGAAATAAATAACATAAAAGACATAAAAGAAATAAGAGGTGTAGCGCATGGCTAGGGTAAGCTGGCTGAGAAGCACCCATACAAGGGCTTTGCCAAGGTTCAGGGCAACAACTGCAGAAAAGGCAAAGCACTTGGCGGCAGGATATAAAAAAGGCAGGCTGGGTGCAGCTGTTGAGCGGAAAATAAAGGAAATTGGATTGGAGAAACAGGCAAATGAAATAATAAGCAGGCATGGATTACAAGCAAGAGATGAAAAAAGCCAGGCAGTCCTAAGGCTGGAATTGCTAAGAAGGTATGTTGCAGAGGCAAGGAAGGGAAAGATGCGGAAGCTTACAAACAGGGTTGAAGGAACATGCCTTCAGTTCGCAGAGGACACAGTAAAGCTGCAGCTTTTTTTGAGAAAACACCCTGATTTGCTAAAGTCAAAGCCAACAGTAATTTCAAAAGAGGAAGCAATTGAAATCTTTGGCACACAGGCAAGAATAATGAAAAACATTCTGGGCATGTACAGCAAAATGCCGGAAAAAGATGCTAAAATGTACAGGGACCAGCTTCAGGATGCGGTGAAGAACGCAAATGAAATGAGGTCAGCCCAGCCAGGGAAAGCATGCCAATTAACAAGGCCGGACAGGATAGCATGGGCGCTTGAAAACGCAGAGGAAGCCATCCACGAAGTAGTGGAGCTGCTGCCAAAAGACACGCAGGCAAGCTTTCACTTCATTGAAAACATTGTAAAGGAAAAGCTTGGAAAATAGCGGGGAAGGAAGAGCATGGCCAAATACAGACCTAAAAACCCATTCAAAAGAAAACTCCTTTTAGAA
>JAFGDB010000037.1 GCA_016932355.1 Candidatus Iainarchaeum sp.
ATATGTTGCTATAGGAAAAGACCCAATTGTTGTAGGGTATTATACTCTTACAAAATTGAAATTTCCTTTGTCGTTTTCTCCAATATACGGTCAAATACTCGGGCATGCTTTTTTTGATGGTTATTGTGATGCCTCTATCCTTAGATACTCAAACTATGATAAACAGATCAGAACAGAGTTTTGTTCCTCTGTCGAAAAAGCACTGAATGGTTTAAAGATAAATTTGCCCAAAACCCCTAAACAAGATATAAATTTGCCAGTTTTTGCTGTAAGGTTATTGAGAAATATTTTTGCAGTTAAAGAATTTTATGGTTCAACGTGTAGGTTGCCAAAAAGTTTTTTTAGTTTGGTAAGAAAAAATAATTTATTCGGATGGTATTTTTTGAAAGCAGCATATCTTGATGAGGGCACCATAACAGGCCACGGTGTTTGGATTGTAAGAAGCTTAAAAAACAAAGGGCTTTGTAAAGATATTGTTGCCCTATCCAACATATTGAATTTGAGTGTTGATTTGAAACAAACGAATAAAGAAGCCTATTCTGTTAGGGTTAAGAAAGACTCTTTGATAAGTTTTTTTAATAATGTTTCGAAGCTTATTTTGGTTGGGGGCCTCAGTAAATGGGCTAAGGTTGCAGATAAGGTTCTTTTATGGCAAAATTATGAAAACTCCTGTAACTTGCGTAAGATCAGGGTAGTAAAAGATTGTATAAATATTCTAAACTGCATGAAGAAGGCCCCTTTTCTTACTACTTCGGATGTTCAAAGTGTTTGTAATCTTCCCTCTTCTACTGCTTTTTTCAGGATGCATTTATTAATTTCTACTGGTAATGTGAGCAAGCAATTTTTAAATGGTAAGAATATTTATTATTTAAAAGATGGTGATTTATCCAATTTAATCAGCATGAATGAAATGAGGCGGAGTTATGGTTGGAGGTGAAAAAGGATTGTTTATAGTATTTGACGGCATAGATGGCTCTGGAAAAACTGAAAACATCTTGAAGACAGCCAATTATTTCCTTGATAAAAGCAAAGGTTTTGATTCTATGCTGCTTACAAGAGAACCAACAAACAGCAAGTATGGCCAGGCTGCCAGAGAATTACAAAAAACAGATAAAGACCCATTAGCTCATGCGCAAAAATGTTTAGAGCTGTATGTTAAAGATAGAAAAGATCATTTAGAAAATGTAATAAATCCTAATTTAGAACAAGGTGCCGTTGTTTTATGCGATAGATACAAATATGTTACTTATGCTTATCAGCTTGTCCAAGGTAATAAACTTGAAGTTATAGACAATTTACATAATGGTTTACGAGAACCAGACCTTACTTTTATATTTGATCTTCCTGCGGAAGTTGCATGGATGAGGATAAAAGGGGCCATCGAATCAGAAACGCCCATTAATATTACTGATTCTCATTCAGAAATAACTCGAAAAGCTAATGGGAATGGACGAGTTCAAAAAGAAAAATTTGAAAACCTAGAATTTCTTAGAAATTCACGAGAAGTTTTTCGAGACATGAAGACGCTATTTCCTAATGAAAATATTGAAATTATAAACTCAAACCAATCCAGAGAAAAAGTATTTATGGAAATTAAAAAAAGATTAGACAAACTTCTGTCATTATGACTATTTTTCCTAGTTTTAGAACAAGCCACTGTTGCAATACATTTAAATAATTCTTTGCCCTTTTCTTTCCTGAATGGATTATGCGCAAGTGCTTGAATTCAGCTTTGCCTGGCTTAAGGACAGGCCTCTGGTGAAGTATGCTGCCCTTTACTGGGCTGCAATCTTTGGCTTTTTCCTCCTGCTTGGCTTAACCGCTTACCTTTTGTTCATGCCCCTGGTTTCACGCCTTTTGGCTGGCGACCTTTTAAGCCTTTTAGAGCTCTTCCTTGCCCCAGGGTGGTTTATCACTGCTTTTATCCTGTTTGTTGTAATAGCCGCATTCCTGTACCTGCTTTTGATTCTGGCAACTCTTTACATTGAGGCCCTTGTATTGGTCAGGGCATTGAGGGCAGCAGAGCTGCCTGTTGCACCGTTCTCCCTGACAAGGTTTGTTTACCTTGCCTTTTTGTATATTGTGACTTTCCTTGCTGCCTTTTTCAGCTGGTTCAACAAGATTTTCCTTTCAATCCTTGCCTCTGCCGCAGTCCTCTTTGTTCTTTCAATTGTTTTCATTGCTGCAAGGGCAAACCTGATGGGCTTTTTCTTCCTTGCGCTTTCCTTCCTGCTTTTCATTGTTTACTGTGTTGTGCTCATATACAACTCGCTGCGCCTTAGCCAGGCCACTGCGATTTTCCTCACTAAGGGAACAGGGATTGTTGAGGCAATCAAGGAGAGCTGGTCTTTAACCCAGGGAAGGGTTCTTTCCATTTTCCTCGCTTCCCTGCTTGTTGGCGTGGTTGGCTACATTGTTGTAGTGCTGGCAACCCTGCTTGTTGCGCTTGTAATTGCAATACCTGTTTTCTTTGCTTTGCCTATGGACCCGCTTGCAAGGTACAATGTTGCCTTCACAATTGGCCAGGTTATTGCAGGCTTCCTTGTAAACCCGCTCTGGATTTTCATAAGCATGTTCTCTGCGGCGGCAATCTACAAAAACCTGCTGGTTGACTCAGGCCAGCTTGCTGCCCAAAAGCCAAAGAAAGAGTAGCTGCCTGGGTTCGAAAAACCTTTTCCGAAGCCCCCCATTGAACTCAAGAGAAATAGGGCTCTTGCTCGCACAGGCGAGCCATACCCGCCCTGGCCAGGTTGCCGGAACGGCAACAAGGCGCAGCGGCCAACTTCGTGTAAGGTATTCGAACTCGCTATTTGCCTTCTTAAGTAAAGCATAAAGGTTTGCCTCTAAAAGAATTCTTTGTAAATAATTATGCAAGCAAAAATAAAAATCAGCAGGGCCAAACCTAATTTGAGCCATTTTGATTCTGTGCGCATGGATAGTTTGCTTCCAATGTATGAACCACCAACTCCTGTTATTGCCACTATGGCCGCTGGAAAAATGATTATGTCCCCTCTTGTGAAATATATCCCAAGAGCTGCCAAAGAAGTGAATACCCCTGCAAATAAAGATGTTGCTATTGCGCTATGTATTTTTATGTGCATGGCTCGCAACAGAGGGGGGAATGCCGTTCCCCCGCTGCCGCCCCTCATCCCAATAATAAAATTCGCAATAAATCCAGCAAAAAATAGGTTAAACCAAGTGGGCCTGATTTTGTTATAAATCTCATTGCTAATCTTGTTCAAGTAAAGACCAAAAATTGTTAGAATGGTTGAAAGTAGGAAGACTATCGCAAGAAATTGGCTTGATACAAAACCTACAATAAGAGTGGCAATTACTATCCCCACCAGAGCGCCTGTAACAAACGGCTTTGTTATATCCCACCCTATGTTTTTTCTTTGAATGTATGCCCCAATTCCTGAAGAGAAAGGTATTGCGAACATATTTGTTGCAAAGGCCGGGATTAAAGCCATTCCAGTCATTGCAAGCAAAGGAATTCTGATAGACCCCCCGCCAATGCCAAACATCCCGCTAATAAAACCGGTGAATGCACCTATTGCGGCAAAAATGCCAAGCTGAATTAAATCCACACCCTTAATATGTTAACATAATGTTTTAAATTTGTAGTTTGAAACTTTCACTGTTTTGGCAAGAACCCAAACTCCTGTTTTCCCGCTTTTTTTATCCATAAAGCCCTTATCTTCCTTCATGGGCTGTAATTTCTATTGCGCATTTAATGCGACCGCCGGGGGTCGAACCCGGGTCACGACCTTGGCAAGGTCGAATCCTAACCACTAGACTACGGTCGCTATTCGGCAAATTCCGAGAGCCGGCGAATTCCTGCTGTGAATTTAGCCAATGCTTTGCTTGGGCTGCGCTCGGCTTTGCCTCATGCTATTGACTTATTTTATAAGCAATTCTTTTAAAAGAAACACGATTGCTATAACGCCTGCAATTCCAACTATAAGCAGTATTGTTTCCTCCCCCCCAATGTTTAAGCTGTCGAGAATCCGCCCAGGCCTTAAATCAGGGTTTTCGCTGCCTGCTGCTATTGCCTGGCCCTCCTGGACCATTACAATTGTGCTGTAACTCAGGCCCGGGCCCAGAAATGAAATAGTGTATGGTTCCAAATCCCTGTTCTCTACTTTTATTGTAACCTGCTTTGTCTCAAAAGCGTTGACTGTTACTGTTTCAGAGCTGCTTGTTCCGTTGCTGATTTCCACCCTTACATTGCCTGGCTTTGCCCCAAGGTTTTGCAGTTCAATTTCCAGCGCAAGGTCTTGCCCTTCCACTATTGGAACCAGGCTGTTTAGGGTGATGTCTGCCTCGGTGCTTGTTGCATTGCCTGGCACAACCTCCATGTTTTTTTCAATCTCCTCATTCAATGTAATTATGCTGTACTTGCCTGTGATGAACTGGTTTGGCTGCAGTTCAGCGTTTACCCTGACAGGCCATTTCAGTTCCATTTCCTCCAATGGGCCAAGTATTATGATTTGCTTTTCCTTTTGCATTAGCATGCCTTCAACTGGTGTCAGGGAAACAGGCACAATAAGCGCGCTGTTTGTCCTGTTCCTTACTATTGCGCTTATTTCAAACCACTGGTTTGCCTTAAAGCTTATGTCCTCTGCAGCTATGCCCAGAATTCCGGAAAAGGCCTTTGTTTCCTGCACTGAAACGCTAACCTGCTTGTTTCCAATGCTTGCGTTTGCCCTCCCTGGAACAGTTATTTCGTCTGCTGCGTCTGTTGGGTCTGGAAATGCCCCCATGTAGAAGTGCGTTCCGTCAACAATGCCTGCTTCCCCGTATGTTGGGTCAATGGGCTTCCAGCCGCTTTCTGGGTTGAATGCCTCAATCCAGGAGTGGTTTGCCCACTGCTGCTCGCCGTATGTTATTCCTGAAACAAACTTCACTGGAATTTCCCTTGCCCTGAGCATTGCTGCTGCAAGTATTGCAAACTCGTCGCATGTTCCCCTTTTGCTCTCCAGTGTTTCAATTGCGCTGTATATGCCTGGGTAGTATGAGAGGTCGTATGTCAAATAGCCGTTAACCCATTCTGTTACGCCCCTGGCTGTCTCAAGCCAGCTGTTTGAGTCAAAGCTGTTTAATGCAATTGTCCTTATTTCCTCGCTGTTTGATTCAACCTTTTCAGTTGGCTGCATGTACTCACTGTGCTGCCCTATCTTTTCGCTTAGGTCATATTCCTCCAGCCTGGTCAGAACCTGGTTTGTTTCAATCAGTGCTTTCTGCCTGTAGGTAAAGCTGCCTGTTTCCCCTATGTTAAAGACTGCATACCTGTTTCCGTATTGGTCTTGCTCTTTTTGCGCTGAAATGGTTTTGCCGTTTATTTCAAGGCTTTCATCCAGTGAAAGCAGCCTCTGGTTTGGAGTTTCGCTGAATGAGATCACTTTGAATGCCGCTGTCCTGCCCTGCAAGTCCCCTGTTATTTCTCCAGAGCCTGTTATCGCTATCTCTGCTTTAACCGACTGGATTGTTGTTGAGTTTTCTATTGCAGAAGCGCTGCTGCACAAGGCTAAAAAAAGCAGGGCAATAACTATTGCCTTTACTGCCTTTGCTTTTGCAGTTTTTGCCATTTTATGGGCCCGGCCGGAATCGAACCGGCGATCTATGCCTTGTAAGGGCATTGTCATGCCATTAGACCACGAGCCCGCCTTAAAACTACATTAAACCCAACATTTAAATATTAATAATGCGTTATTTGTTTGGTTTGTGCTTATGGTTAGGGCGTATTATTTTTTCGGGAAGAACAGGGTTTTTCTGCCGCAGCTTGTCGGCTCTTGTGTGCTTTTGGCTGCATTGATTATGTTTGTGGTTGCAGCCGGCAGGATGTTTGACACTTGGGATGCGCTGCAGAAGTACCCTGACTGCATTGGCGTAAAGGATGTTGAAATTGACCAGTTTTCCCAGGTGCAGTACTGCAGGCAGAGCCTTGCTGACGTAACAGGTTTGCACTTGAGGCATGACCAGGCCAGGGTTACCACAAGGCAGTTTTTAATCACGCTGCTTCCGCCTGTTGCTGAACTGTTGTTCTGGGCGGCCGCTTTCCTGATTGGGCTGATTTTTTACCAGACTGGGGTAGTCAAGCCAATGCGTGCAGAAAAATTAAAGGAAAAGGGAAAAAAGAAGTGAATTCAGTACATTGTCTGAATCTTCACTTTCCCTGTTTCTTCAACCTTGCCCTTTTTCACTCCAACAAGGTTTTCCACGCCGCTTTTTTCAGCCTGTTCTGCAAGCCTTTTTGTAACAATCCCGTCTAGGACCACAGCGTAGATTTTCTTCTTTTTGGACATTTCCTGCAGCAAGTCCCTTACACTCATTTCCTTGACTGTTTTCATTTTTTCATCCAGGAATCGCGCTTTAAGGCTGTTTTCAAGTTCCTTCATTGCGGTGTTGAATTCACCCAGGTCCTGTGCAGGCCTGTCCATTACTGGGGCAGGGCTTGAGAATTCCATTCTCGGCCCTGGCCTGCCTCTTCCAGGCCTTGGCATGGGCCCTCTGCCATCACTTCTGACCCTGAATCCAGTGCCTCTTTGGGGCCTTCTGATTCCCCTTGGCGGCCTGTCAAACCTGCTTTTCGGCCTGTCAAACCTGCTTGTAGGCCTGCTTTCCCTTGGGGGCAGGTCTGCAAGCATTGGGTCATCAGTGCTTTCCCTTGGATAGCGGTCTTCCCTTGCCGGCCTTCCAAATCCGGTGCTTGGTCTTTCAAACTTGTCTTCCCTTGCCGGCCTTCCAAATCCGGTGCCGGGCCTTTGCACCATTGGCCTCTTTTTTCTCAGGGCTGCAAGAATTTCCTTGAGCGCAAGCTCTTCAACCTCTTTTCCTGCAGGGGCTTTTGCAAGGCTGTCTATTTTTGCAGTCTGGCCCAGCTGCCTTGCTATCAGGATTCCGCCCCTGTCCCCATCAACGAAGACTGTGAGGCTTTTCCTCCTGCTTAGCTCGCTTATTGTTTCAGACCTTTTTGCGCCGTTAAGCGCAATGCAGTTTTTTATGCCGTGCCTAAGCAAATTCAGGACATCTGCCCTGCCTTCAACCACTATTACCTCATCGCTTTTCTCTACGTCTGGGCCTGCCGGAAGCCTGTCCTTTCCATATTCCTCAAGGGCCCCTCCGCGCATGTCCCCGACTATTGAGGCTGCAAGCTGGTCTGTTTCAGGCATTGAAACATTCATCTGCTGCAGCAATTGCTTTGCCCTTTCTGCAACAGCCTTTCTTTTTTCGCCCCTTGTGTCCTCAATTCCAAGGGTTTCAAAGCTTGCATCACATGGCCCTACTTTGTCAACAGATTCAATTGCTGCTGCAAGTATTGAGGTCTTTACCCTGTCCATTCCGCTTGGAACTGTTATTGTTCCGGATGTTTTTCCGCTGTGGCTTGTTGAGTCAACTTCAATCCTGCCGAGCTTTCCGCCCTGCTGCAGCTCTTTTAAGTCCATGTCTTCCCCAACAAGGCCCTCGCTCTGCCCAAATATCGCGCCTATGATGTCGTGCCTGTCAACAACGCCTTCAATTGAGAATTTTGCTTTAATCAGGTACTTTACAGTACTCAGATAAGTTTTTGCCATTTAGTAAATCACCTTTTTTTTCTCTGCGTAGAATTAGGCTTTTTTCCCAGGGCTGCCTTGCTGTTGCAGGCATTCAACCACGCGCTTTTTCGGGGCGTGGACAAGCAGCTTTTTCTGCTGGCTTTTTTCCCCGCTTGCTATTTCAACTTCTGCACCGAAAAACGCTTCCAGCTTTTCAAGCAATTCCTTGTTTGCTTTTCCTTTTTCGGCTTTTGCCTGCAGCCTTACTTTCAAGGCTTTTCTCCATTCATCCATGCCGAGGACAGCAGCCTTGCTGCTTCCTGGCAGAACATGCAATGGCACTATTGTGCCCTGCCCTGTTTCAATCAAATTTTTTTCAAAACCTTTAACAACCATTCAAAAGCAAATAAACAACTAAACTGCTTTAAATTCAAATGATTGCTTACGCAATTTTGATAAATTCTTAATTTTTTAATTCATAAAAGGCATTTCCTGGAAACGCCCTAATTCTACTAAAACAATTATGTAGAGGAAAGCATTAAAAAGCTGAGGTTTTTTCCTTTGCCCCTGCTTTCTTCCCGCACTGTTGCCTGGTTCCATTCTTCCAGTCATTCCAGGCCCTTTTCCCTCTTCAGCCTTTCTATGCTCTCTAGAAGGGTGTTTGCAGCCTGGATTCTGTTTTCATAGGGGGCTATTACCAGGGGGTTCATCCTGGCAAGGGTGTTGCTTATTGGGCTGGCGCTTTCTTTTGCGATTTCCCTGACCATTTTCGTGTTGTGCTTGATCAGGGCCTGCCAGTTTTCAATTGATTCCTTCAAGAGTGCTTCAGCATTGCTTGCTGTTTTCCTTAGCTCTTCAGCCTTTTTTGCCCCCATTTCTGGCTTGAATGCCTCCAGTTCGGCTCTGGCTTTTTCTGCAAGCTCTGCCGCTCTTGGACCAAGGTGCTCGTCTCTACTTGCGGCTGTTCTGATCCTTTTAATCCTTCCTTGCATGAGCCTGGCTAACCTGCGCAGCCTCTCCAGCTTTTTCGGCCTTCCTGGTTTTGCCATGCAATTAATTTTTATGCTGTTTCCCCTTTTTACTGTTATGGTTTACCATTCCAAGGGCGCTAATGCTGAAAGGGAATTAATGCACCTGTTTTTCCATGCCGGCTTTTCTGTTGTGAGGATTGCAGGCTCTGGAACAAGCCCTTTGCCTGCCCCTGACATAATTGCAATCAGGCAGGGCAGAATTATTGCTGTTGAGTGCAAGGCAAGAAAATCCAAAAACCTTGCAATATCCTTAACTCAAATGGGGGAGCTTTTGGAGTGGGCTGAGAGGGCTGGCGCTGAACCCTTGATTGCCTGGAAGGTTCCGAGAAAGGGCTGGTTTTTTTTAAGGCCTGGGCAAATGCACAATTCCGGGAAATTCCACCTAATAAGCCTTAGGGATGCAATGGAAAACGGCAAAAGCCTTGAGTTAATAATTGGTTGAGTTTTTAAAGCTTTTCAGGCTTGTTTTATTCAT